>JBIIHJ010000146.1:0-9018 GCA_044235875.1 Pseudoxanthomonas sp. | reverse complement strand
GTGGCCGGGGGTGTCGATGAAGTTCAGCTGGTAGGTCTGTCCGTCCTTGGCCGTATACGGCAGGGACACGGACTGGGCCTTGATGGTGATGCCGCGCTCGCGCTCGATCGGATTGGAGTCGAGCACCTGCGCTTCCATCTCACGGGCCTGCAGACCACCGCACAGCTGGATGATGCGGTCGGCCAGCGTGGACTTGCCGTGGTCGACATGGGCGATGATCGAGAAATTGCGGATGTTCCGCATCGAGGCGGGTGATTCAGGCGGCATGAGGGCGGCGGCTCGTGGCCGTCGTTGGGCAAACGCCGATTATCGCATGGCAGCATGCGGGCCGCCCGTCCGGACGGCCCGCATGTGCGTCGGAGATGAAGCCGGTCAGCCCTCGCCGCCGACGGTCACGGCCACGAACTGCTTGGCACCGCGCTGGGTCTGAACCAGCAGCATCAGCACGTCGCCCTTCTTGACCCCGGCCACCGCCTTGTTGAAGTCGGCCACGCTGGTCACGTTGCTGCGATTGACCTGCAGCACGGCCATGCCCGGCGCCAGGCCGGTTTCGGCCGCCACATCGCGGCTGATCCCCGAAATCACCACCCCACCGTCGGGCAGGCCGAGGCGCTGGCGCTGTGCCTCTGGCACGGGCTGGACCGAGAAACCGAGCACCTTGGGCGTCACGGCAGGCGATTTCGGGCTGTCGCCGTCGCGGTCATCGCGACCGCCCGCGCCCTCCATCGCCGTGCGGTCCAGCGCGGTCAGGGTCACCTCGACCTTGCGCGGCTTGCCGTCCCGGATCACGGTCAGCGTGACCTTGCTGCCCGGTGGCAGCGGAGCCACGCGCGAAGGCAGGTCCAGGGCATCGCTGACCTTTTCACCGTTGAACTCGGTGATCACGTCCTCCGGCTTGAGCCCGGCCTTGTCCGCGCCACTACCAGGGGACACCGTGGTGACCAGCACGCCGTTGGTATCGGGCAGGCCCAGCTTTTTGGCCATGCTGTCGGTGATCTGGGCATTCATCGTCACGCCGAGCATCGCGCGGCTGACCTTGCCGGTCTTCTTCAGCTGGTCGGCGGCACTGATCGCCAGGTCGATCGGGATCGCGAAGCTGATGCCCATGTAGCCGCCGGACTGGGAAAAGATCTGCGAATTGATGCCGACCACTTCGCCAGAGGTGTTGAGCAACGGGCCACCGGAGTTGCCCTGGTTGATCGCCACGTCGGTCTGGATGAAACGCACGTAGGCCGTGCCTTCCATGCTGGCCTGGGTGCGGCCGGTGGCGCTGACCACGCCGGCGGTGACCGAGTGGTCCAGGCCGAACGGCGAGCCGATCGCCACCACCCACTGGCCGGGCTTGAGGTTGTTGGACTCGCCCATGCGCAGCGACGGCAGGTTCTTGGCCTCGATCTTCAGCACCGCCACGTCGTAGCCGGCGTCGGTGCCGACGACCTTGGCCTTGAACGAGCGTCCGTCGGACAGCTTGACCTTGACGCTGCTGGAGCCGTCGACCACATGGTTGTTGGTCAGGATGTAGCCGTCGGGCGAAATGATGAAGCCCGAACCCATCGATTCCCCGCGCGGACGCGCACCGCCGCGACCACCGCCCTGGCCCGGCGGCATCTGCATGCCCGGGCCGAAGATCTGGCGGAAGATCTCTGGGATCTGCGCATCGTCCATCTGCGACTGGTCCTCGTCGCCTGCTTCCTGGTCGTCGCTGGCGGTGTCGTCGCTGGCGCCGCCGATGGTGGCGTCGATGTTCACCACGCCCGGCGCGACCTGTTCC
This sequence comes from Pseudoxanthomonas sp., assembly GCA_044235875.1. Classification (GTDB taxonomy): domain Bacteria; phylum Pseudomonadota; class Gammaproteobacteria; order Xanthomonadales; family Xanthomonadaceae; genus Pseudoxanthomonas_A. The sequence goes on along the minus strand of JBIIHJ010000146.1, from coordinate 7,247 downwards.
ACCAACCGGGTGAAATCAGGCAGACCGGTGACGATCTGCGGGGCGCTGCTCTGGGCGATGGTCGGCGCGATCGCCGCGGCGCCGCCTGGGCTGCCTTGCTGGGCGCAGGCGGCCAGCGGCATGGTGAGGGAAACCAGGCCAATCAGGCCAAGACGGACGTGTGCATTCATCGACTGCTTGCCTCTGCGTCGTAAAGGAAAAAAGCGGTTGACCGGCGGCATGCAGGGACATGCCGCATCGAGTCACGGTTGCGATGGAGATGTGGAAGTTGTCGCGGCCGCCGAAGCCTCGGGCAGGCGCGGTTGGAAGGGGTAGTAAGGCGCCTGCTCGCCCGGCGCATAGCCGGCACTGTAGGCACCGCCGGCACGGAACTGCGGCAGGTTCGCCCGCGGCCAGGGGCGGGCTGCGGCCTGGCCCAGATGGGCGCCAGCAAACGGGTCCTGCTTGCTGGACGTCGTTTCCGCCACGGCGCGGGCTGGCGGTGCATTGACCGCCGCCAGCGCCTGCTGGGTAATGCTGGCCGTGGCGCGCGCGGCCTGCTGGTTGCGCGTGGCGCTGCCGCGGCGGGCATCATCGGCACGACGCGGCAGGCTGGCCAACGCGACCGCAGTACCGGCCAGGGCCGCATCGGCGTCGGCCGCGGGAGACTGGGTCGGTGCAGCCGGCATCGCCGGCACGCCCACATCGCTGGAAGCCGGCGCGACGCTGGCCAGGGGAGAGGACGGTGCCGTCGCCGAAGGCTTGGTCTGCTGGCCGGCCATGAACAAGGCCACCAGCGCCACCGAGGCGGCAATCGCCCCGCCGCCCCAGCGCAGCAGGCGATTGCCCGGACGCCGGAATTCCTGGTTGGCGGCAGGCTGCACGGATTGTTCGGCGATGGCGGCGGCCACGCGCTCGGCGAAGCCCTGCGGCGCCGGCGCCTGGGCGCGGCCACGCAGCACGTCGCCGCACAGCTGCCAGCGTTCCCAGGTGTCGTTGAGACCCTCGTCCTCGGCCATGCGCCGCATCAGGAAGCGCGCCTGGTCGGGGGCCAGTTCGCCGTCCATCAACGCGGACATCTGCTGGCGGTAATGCTGCTGGAACTTGTCGTCGATCATCGCGCGCGCTCCCGGGTGGCGCTGTCGGTTTCAAGCAGGGGACGCAGCTCGACATCGATCGCATCGCGGGCGCGGAAGATGCGCGAGCGCACCGTGCCGATCGGGCAGCCCATCTTCGCGGCGATCTCGTCGTAGCTCAGGCCTTCGACCTCGCGCAGGGTGATGGCCGTGCGCAGTTCTTCGGGCAGCGCCTGGACCGCCTTCATCACGGTCTGCTCGAGCTGTTGGCGCATCAGCTCGCGCTCGGGCGTATCGGTGTCGCGCAGGCGCGCACCGGAGTCGTAGTGTTCGGCATCGCTGGCATCGACATCGTCGGTGGGCGGGCGGCGGTTGTGGGCAACCAGATGGTTCTTGGCGGTGTTCACGGCGATCCTGTGCAGCCAGGTATAGAACTGCGCGTCTCCACGGAAACTTCCGATGGCGCGGTAGGCGCGCATGAAAGTGTCCTGCGCCACGTCCTGGCACTCGCTCCAGTCGTGCACGTAGCGGCCGATCAGCGCCAGGATCCTGTGCTGGTACTTGCGCACCAGCAGGTCGAATGCGGCGCTGTCCCCGCGCTGTACGCGCTTGACCAGCTCGAGATCCAGCGCGATGGGTGGATCAGCGACGGTCATGCCGGGCCGCACGCCTGTGGGCGCCGTCATGGTCCGCATCCTGTGACCGCGGCGGCGGCGGAAAGTTCACCGTCGGCATGGAGGTCCTGCTGCAAGGGGATTCGTACCGGAAAATAGCGCATGGCGCGTGGGCTGCCTGTCAGGTCATCACTGCAGGAGATAGGGATTTGACGCAGGCCAAACAACCTCACGATCATAACGGGCTCCCCGTACCGTAACGGATGGTCCTTTCATGACAGCCAGCTTCGATGGGCTCCGATTCAGTCACTGGCGCACGGAGACCCGTCCGGACGGCGTGGTCGTCGTGTCCTTCGATCGCCATGACGCCTCGGTCAACGCCTTCTCCCAGGACGTGCTGATCGAACTGGGCGAGGTAATCGAGCGCCTGGCCATCGATCCGCCCAAGGGCGTGGTGATCGCCTCGGCCAAGGCGGCCTTTGCCGCGGGCGCCGATTTGAAGGAGTTCCAGGACTTCGATCGCAAGGGCACGGTCAATGACGCCATCCGTCGTGGCCAGGCCACCTTCCAGAAGCTGGCCGAACTGCCTTGCCCGACCGTGGCGGCGATCCACGGCTTCTGCATGGGCGGCGGCACCGAGATCTCGCTGGCCTGTCGCTATCGGGTGGCCTCCAGGGATGCGTCCACCCGGATCGGGCTGCCGGAGACCAAGCTGGGCATCTTTCCCGGCTGGGGCGGCAGCGCGCGCCTGCCGCGCCTGATCGGCGCACCGGCGGCGATGGACCTGATGCTGACCGGCCGCACCGTATCGGCCAGCGCCGCGCGGGCGATGGGCCTGGTCGACAAGGTGGTGGACCAAGCGGTCCTGATCGACACTGCCGTGGCCCTGGCGCTCAAAGGCACCACGCGGCCTTTCAAGCAGCGTGCGCTCGGCTGGATCACCAACACGTTGCCGGCGCGCAAGCTGCTGGCGCCGCAGATGGCCAAACAGGTCGCCCGCAAGGCGCGCAAGGACCAGTACCCGGCGCCTTACGCGCTGATCAACACCTGGGAACGCTTCGGCGGCAGGGGCATCAACGCGCGCCTGGATGCCGAGCGCCGCGCCGTGGTCAAGCTGGCCAGCACTCCGACCGCGCGCAACCTGGTGCGGATCTTCTTCCTGACCGAGCGACTCAAGGGCCTGGGCGGCAAGGAGCACCGGATCAGGCACGTGCACGTGATCGGCGCCGGCGTGATGGGCGGTGACATTGCCGCGTGGTCGGCCTACAAGGGCTTCGAGGTCACGCTGCAGGATCGCGAGCAGCGCTATATCGATCCGGCCATGACCCGCGCGCAGGCGCTGTTCGAGAAGAAGGTCAAGGACGAAAGCAGACGCCCGGCGGTAGCCGCGCGCCTGAAGTCCGACCTGGCCGGCAGCGGCGTGGCCAGCGCCGACCTGGTGATCGAGGCGATCATCGAAAACCCCGAGGCCAAGCGCGCGCTTTACCAGACCGTCGAACCGCAGCTGAAGGCCGATGCGCTGCTGACCACCAATACCTCTTCGATCCCGCTGGTGGAGCTGCGCGACCATATCGCCCGGCCGGCGCAGTTCGGCGGCCTGCATTACTTCAATCCGGTGTCGATGATGCCGCTGGTGGAAATCGTCCACCACGACGGCATGTCGGTCGAGACCAGCCAGCGCCTGGCCGCCTTCTGCAAGGCGCTGGACAAGTTTCCGGTGCCGGTCGCGGGTACGCCCGGCTTCCTGGTCAACCGCGTGTTGTTCCCGTACATGCTCGAGGCGGCCACTGCCTATGCCGAAGGCATCCCCGGCGCGGTGATCGACAAGGCGGCGGTGAAATTCGGCATGCCGATGGGCCCGATCGAACTGATCGACACCGTTGGCCTGGACGTGGCGGCCGGCGTGGGCAAGGAACTCTCGCCCTTCCTCGGCCTGCAGGTGCCCGCGGCGCTGGCCACGGTCGAGGCGGACAAGCGCGGCAAGAAGGATGGCCAGGGCCTGTACAAGTGGGACAACGGCCGCGCCGTCAAGCCGGAAGTGCCCAAGGATTACCAGGCGCCGGCCGACCTGGAGGACCGCCTGATCCTGCCACTGCTCAACGAGGCAGTCGCGTGCCTGCACGACGATGTCGTCGCCGATGCCGACCTGCTCGATGCCGGCGTGATCTTTGGCACCGGGTTTGCGCCGTTCCGCGGCGGCCCGATCCAGCACATCCGCGCCACCGGTGTCGACGTGCTGGTCGAACGCCTGCGCACGCTGCAGGCGCGCCATGGCGACCGCTTCGCGCCGCGCCCGGGTTGGGACAACCCGGTCCTGCGCGAGCCGATCGCCTGATCTTCGACCTGGCGCGCCCAACCGCCGCAGGCTGCAAGCCGCGCGGCGGATCGGGCATCATGATCCGCCTTCGAACCACGACGACCCGACCTGCATGTTCAATCTGTCTGCGCCGACTTCCGGCATGTTCTTCCTGTCGCTGCTGCTCGGCGGCCTGGGCGTGGCGGCCAAGCTGCACTACATCCCGGCGCTGGTGCCCTACGCGTTCTGGCTGGTCTGCGCCGGCCTGGTCGTGCTGCTGCTGGGCAATCTGCTCAGGAGCCTGTAAGCGCTCGACGCCATCAACGGCGTCAGCATCCCATCGCGATCGGCACGTCAAAGTGGGTGACTTCCACCCAGTGCGCGCCGTCCCAACGCTCCAGCTTCATCCGCAGCAGGCTAAGTGCGACGTAGGAGGCGCCCTCGCCGGCCCTCGCTACACCTTGAGCGAGGCGCTCCCATGACGCGCTGCTGCCGTCCTGACGGCGCACCGCGGCCAGCAGTTCGGCCTGGGTGAACGCAGGAAAGCATTCCGCCTGTTCGGGCGTGGGCTCTGAAATTTGGAAGCGACCGTCTCCTGGATCGGCGATGGTCTGCCAGGGCAAGGTGCAATGTTTCCAGCCGGTCAGGTCCAGATGCGGACCTTCTCCGTCCAGTGCCAGACTGGTCTGGTACTGGATGCGCACGCGCAGCCTCTCGCGCGGCTTGGTGGAATCCTGTTCGACCTGCAACAGGCGGATGCCATCGCCCAGCATCTCCTCCAGCGCGTAACGCGGCTCGAAAGGCGAAGGCTGCGACCACAGCGCCTCTGATGTACTCCCAGCCCACACCTGCACGCGACGGATTTCAGCATGGCCCGGAAATGACATCGCCAGCGCACAAGACATGGCGCTGGCGATCAGGACGCGACGCGGACGCATGTTCAGCGCGCCTTACATCGTATGCGTGGGCTTGTCGGCGTTGAGCGTGCCGGCGAGCAGGGTTTCGATGCGGTTGCGGACCGTGTCGCCCTCGCTGCCTTCGGTGAATTGCACGCCGATACCGGCGGTGCGCGCGCCCTGGGCGCCGACCGGCGTCACCCAGATCACCTTGCCGGCCACCGGCAGGCGCTCACTGGATTCAGGCAAGGTCACCAGCACAAACACCTCATCGCCAAGGAAATAGCGCTTGGGCGTGGGGACGAAGATGCCGCCGTTTTTGACGAAGGGAATGTAAGCGCTGTAGAGCTGCGCCTTGTCTTTCACCGTCAGCGACAAGATGCCGCCTTTTGTTGCATTCATCCCCTTTCTCCATTCGCCGTGCCCCGCGCACCCTCGCGCCAGGCCAGCAGTAGATCCACCATCGCCAAATCGGCGCGCACCGTGGTGCGCAGCAGGTCGCGCGTGCGGTTGGCCGCGTCGAACCACGCAGCCAGCTTGTTCAATCGTGCTGGATCGGTCAAGGCCGGGTCAGCGGCCTGGGCCAGCATCAGGTCGGCGGCGAAGCGCAGACGCAGCGCGGCATGCTCGTCGCCTGCCCAGCGCTGGGCCGTTTCCACCACCGCCAGCTGGCCGCGTTCGAGCTTGCCCAGATCGCCGGCGACCTCGCGGCGCAGGGCCATGCCACCCTCGCTCATCCACGACAACGCCAGGCCAGGATGGCCGCGCGCGGCATCCAGCGCTTCGGCGCACGTGCCGTCCGGAAAGCCATGACCAGCCAACCAGGCCAGCGCTTCGGTGCGCGTGGGCAGGCGCACTTCCAGCTTTTGGCAGCGGCTACGGATGGTCGCCGGCAGGCGCATCGGATTGGCGCTGAGCAGCCACAGGTAACGACCGGGCTGCGGTTCTTCCAGGGTCTTGAGCAGCGCATTCCAGGCGGCGTTGTTGACCGCATCGGCCGGGTCGATGATCGCGACCTGCGCGCGCCCGTACTGCGGGGTGAGCGTGAGCTTCTGCGACAGCTCGCGGATCTGCTCGATCACGATCTCGGTGCGCAACTTGGTACCGTCGCGGGTCGGGATGAACGACACCAGCTGCAGGTCCGGATGCGTCCCGGCGTCGATCAGCTGGGTATCGCGGTTGCTGGTGTCGGGCGCCCCGCCGCTCAACACATGCCGCGCCAGGCGATCGGCGATCGCGCGCTTGCCCAGGCCCGCCGGTCCGCACAACAGCAGCGCGTGCCCAAGGCGACCGGCCTGCAACGCATCGAGCGCCTGGTCGTAGGCGCGCTGCTGCCAGGGCGCGAAGGGCTGGCTCACGCCACTGCTCCCAACCAGGCCTGCACGGCGGCGCTGACGTCGGCGGCCACGGCCTGCGGGCGTTGCCCGGCATCGATCACACGGAACCGCTGTGGAAAGGCCTGCGCGCGCCGGCGATAGCCTTCGCGCACGCGCTCGAAAAAGTCGTCCTGCTCACTCTCGATCCGGTCCGGCCACAGGTCGCGGCCGGCCGTGCGCGCGCGACCTTCGCGCACGTCCAGGTCCAGCAGCAGGGTCATGGCCGGCGCGACGTGGACGACGCGGCGTTCGAGGTCTTCCACCAGGCTGCGGTCCAACCCACGGCCGTGCACTTGGTAGGCGTAGCTGGAGTCGGTGAAGCGGTCGCTGATGACGAACGCCCCGCGCGCCAGGGCAGGCGCGATCACGCGCTGCACGTGCTGGGCGCGCGCGGCGAACATCAGCAGCAGTTCGGCCTCCGGCGCCAGCACTTCATCGCCCGGCTCCAGCAGGATGCCGCGCATGCGTTCGGCCAGCGGCGTGCCGCCCGGCTCGCGGGTCAGCACGACCTCGTGCCCGGCCGCCTGCAGGGTGTCGCGGATGGCGCCCAGCGCGCTGGTCTTGCCGGCGCCCTCGCCGCCTTCCAGGCTCAGGAACCGCGGATGTTCGACGGACTGCAGGCTCATGGCTGTGTGGCCTTGGCGTCCTGCGCCGGCGTGGCCTGCGCATCGGTCGGCGGCAACGCGGCTTCTTCTTCGGGCAAGGGCGGGCGGCGCATGCGGTCAAGGTACTGGCGCACGGCGGCGTTGTGTTGGGCCAGCGTGGCCGAAAACACGTGCCGGCCGCTGCCATCGCCCAGCGCGACGAAATACAGCGCATCGCCGGCGGCCGGATGGGTCGCCGCCTGCAGCGCATCGCGCCCGGGCATGGCGATCGGCGTCGGGGTCAGGCCGGTGCGGGTGTAGGTGTTGTACGGCGTGTCGGTGGTCAGGTCGCGGCGGCGGATGTTGCCGTCGTACCCACTGCCGATGCCGTAGATCACGGTCGGATCGGTCTGCAGCTTCATGCCC
>JBIIHJ010000145.1:0-9020 GCA_044235875.1 Pseudoxanthomonas sp. | reverse complement strand
GCGAGTCCGGTCAAACGCATCGTCGACATTGCACTGCGGTTCACCTGTTGCAACGCGAGTGAGCACGCGCCCCGCCCGTACGGCGCCTTGCACATAGGGCCACGTGCACTTCTGCCTGCAACGTAGAAAGCAGGTGCACAACCGCGGCCGCAAATCGCACGCTTGTTTAACGGCGCACTTCGCAGCATCGGGTCACACCTCGACGCTGCCGCGATCCGCACCAGCGCGACGCCCTCACCAGGAGATGCACCATGAGTAACCTCGACAAGACCCGCGAAGACATCAATAACGATGCCAACCGCGACCCCATCAGCGGCGCGCCCGGTTCGCATCCGGTCGGCGTCGGCGTGGGCGGCGTCCTCGGCGGTGCCGCGGCCGGCGCAGCCGCCGGCACCGTGCTCGGACCGATCGGCACGTTGATCGGCGCGGCAGTCGGTGTCGTCGTCGGCGGTGCGGCAGGCAAGGGCGTGGCCGAGCGCATCGACCCCACGGTCGAGACCGAATACTGGCGCAACGAACACAAGAATCGCCCCTACGTGGATGCTTCCAAGGACTTCGATCGCGACTACGCCACTGCCTACGGTTTTGGCCTGCAGGCACGCGAAGTCGAGCCGGGTCGTCGTTGGGAAGAACGCGAGGCCGAGCTCGAACGCGAATGGCCGAGCAAGCGTGGTGAGTCCACCCTTGAATGGGCGCAGGCCCGCGAGGCCGCACGCGATTCCTGGGACCGCGCGGACCGCACCTTCGACACGTATTCAAGCAGTGATGACCACTTCCGCTCGCGCTTTGAAAGCGCACCGTATCGTGGCCCGCAGGACAGCTACGATGACTACGCGCCGGCCTATCGCTACGGCACGCGCTCGCGCTTCAGCACCGATTTCGGCGGTCGCAAATGGGATGACGCCACCGAGAACGACCTCAAGCTCGGCTGGGAGCAGGCCAAGCACACCTCACGCCTGAGCTGGGACGAAGCCAAGGGGGCGGTGCAGGATGCCTTCACGTCTGACGAGCCGTTCAACGGCGGTCGTCGCGGCTGATCACCTGCAACGCGGCTGAAAAGAAGGGCGCCTTTCGGGCGCCCTTTTTTATATGGTTATCGGCATCCTCTTGAACGCGGCGGACCGCAGGCAACAGCGCCGCGTCAGGCCTTATCCGTGGGACGACACCTGCGTGTAATCCATGTGTTTGAGGTCTTCGATGAGGCTTGGCCCAGTGGGCTGCCAGCCCAGACGCGTCCGGGTCTGCGCGCTGGACGCAACCATGTCCGCGCCTGCGAACATTGTCATCCAGCCGAAGTAATCCGCCACTTCGTCACCGTCCAACGAGACCAGCGGCAGGTTCAAGCCCACTGCGATGGTCTCGGCGATCTGCCGCATCGGCACGCCCTCCTCGGCGACGGCGTGATGGCGAGTGCCCGGTTGCGCGTGAGCCAACGCCAGCGCATATAGACGGGCGACATCGGCCACCGGCGCGGCCGACCAGCGATTGACGCCTTCGCCCACGTAACCCACCCGCCCCTGGCGCTTGGCCAGTTCGATGTAGGGCGAGATCAGGCCCTGCTTCACGGTGTCGTGCACCTGCGGCAGGCGAACTACCGACACGTTGATGCCTTGCTGCAGCAGTGCTTCGCCGGCCTGTTCGGATGCGGCGCGCGGGTGCCTTGAATCCTTGTCGAACACCGCCTCGATCGCAGTCTGGCCGGGCTGGGTTGCGCCCAGACCGACGCCGGAGGTGATGATCAACGGTCGGTCCGAGCCGGCCAGTCCTTCGCCCAGCGCCTGGATCACCCGCCGGTCCTTCTCGCAGTTGTCGACAAAGCGGGCAAAGTCATGATCGAACGCGGTGTGGATCACCGCATCGGCCTGGGCCGCGCCATCGCGCAGACCCTGGGGCTCCTCCAGCGTGCCGCGATACGCTTCGGCGCCGGCGGCCTGCAGCGTACGCGCGCCAGCGTCGGAACGGGTCAGGCCCACGACCTGGTGACCGGCCGCCAGCAGTTCGGGAAGGACGCGCGAGCCGATGAAGCCGGTGGCGCCGGTGAGGAATACACGCATGGGGACATCTCCACTGAAATCGGTCCGTCAGCATCCCCCCATGCGCGGCACGCCAACAGGCGGGACGTTATCCCGGTATCGCCACTAACAGGATCACGAGCGACGCGTACACGCAAAGGACCGCAATGTCGGATGACCTGTGCTGTCGCGGCTCCTTACGAAAGGTTCCTCAAACCTCTATTGGAACGCCGCCGCACTTTTTTCTGCGAAAGGCCTTTATCCCCGTGTAGCGCGGAGCTTGCTCCGCTGCTTTAGGCAGGCGCCCCATGAAAGCCCCAGCGGAGCAAGCTCCGCTCTACAACAGCATTCCCGGCCCAGGCGTACGGGGCAGGCCATCGCCCAATGCATCGTGCGGAGTCACCCACCAGATGCACGCGCCCGCATCGCCAAAAACCTGAGTGCATTCCGCCCGGCGCGGCCCTGATGCGGTAAAGCACCGCACCAACCGCCTTGCCCTGCAGGGCTTTTGTGCAGTTCAAAGCGCCGCCAGGAATGCGAATTCAAAAGCCCGATCCGCGTGCCTATCCTGTAATGCGACATCACATCGAAGGAAACATCGCATGACCGCCATCGACCACGCCGGCACGTTTGCCCTCGGCAGCCGCAACGTCAAACGCCTGGGCTACGGCGCCATGCAGCTGGCCGGGCCGGGCGTGTTCGGTCCGCCCAAGGATCGCGATGCCGCGCTGGCAGTCCTGCGCGAAGCCGTGGCCCTGGGCATCGACCACATCGACACCAGCGACTTCTACGGGCCACACATCACCAACCAGCTGATCCGCCAGGCGCTGCATCCGTATCCCGATGACCTGACCCTGGTCACCAAGATCGGCGCGATGCGCGGCAGCGATGGGGCCTGGCTACCGGCCTACACCCCGGACGAGCTGACCCGCGCCGTACACGACAACCTGCGCAACCTGGGTCGCGAGGTGCTGGACGTGGTCAACCTGCGGATCATGTTCTCGGTCGAACGCCCCACCGAAGGCAGCATCGCCGAGCAGGTCGATGCCCTGGCCGAACTGCAGCAACAGGGCCTGGTGCGCCACATCGGCCTGAGCAACGTCACGCCCACGCAGATCGCGCAGGCACGCACCCGCATCGACATCGTCTGCGTGCAGAACATGTACAACCTGGCCCACCGCCATGACGACGCCTTGATCGATGCCCTGGCCGCCGACGGCATCGCCTACGTGCCGTTCTTCCCGCTGGGCGGGTTCAGCCCCCTGCAATCCGATGCGTTGTCCAATGTCGCCGGACAGCTGCAGGCCACGCCGATGCAGGTCGCCCTGGCCTGGCTGCTGCAGCGTTCACCCAACCTCCTGCTGATCCCCGGCACCTCGTCGGTGGCGCACCTGCACGAAAACCTCAAGGCCGCAACGCTTCAACTCCCTGAGGAGGCCGTGGCCGCACTGGACGCCATCGGCCAGTAAGCGACATCGGGCCAATGGACAGGGCCTGCGGATCACCGCACGCCGGCCCTGTCTCAACCCCGATCAAGGCGCCGGCAAGCTCACGAGGTGGTCGTCCTCTGCATCGTGGTTGGGCGCCCGCCCGGCTTGCCCGGGTCGATCGACGCGATGCGCGCATGGCGCTGCGGCCGCGATTGGAGCGTCCATAAGCCGCGTTGCCCTGCTCAATGCGCCGACACCATCACCACGCCCACCAACGCATTGACCGCTGCGCCGATGATCAGGATCACCAGCGCCGCCAACCACGCGCGCCAGCGTGCCATCACCGCCCTGCGCCGCATCCATGCGGCCTGCACCGACCAGTACCAGAGCAACGCCGCAAAGAACAACGCGGCGGCCACCAGCTGCCAGGTGTCGGAGGTCGAGGTGCTCAACGACACGCTGACCGACGCCAGCAGCGCGAACGGCGCCACCAGATAGCACTGCTCGTAGAACGGGATCCGCAGCGTCTCGCGATCGACCGCGTTGCCCGTGCGCCACAGCAGGTAGCACGCACCCACCAGCGGCCACAGGCCGAAGGCGATGGTCCGGTACAACAGCAGGTTCTGTTCCGAATCCAGGAGCTCACTGGCCAGCGCGCCCGGCACCGGCGTCTGGCTGCGGATGGACAGGTCGACGAAGTGCGACAGCAGCACGCACAGGATCAGCAGCAGCGGCGGGCTGAGTGCGGTATTGAAGCGACGGGTTTCCTCCACCTGCAGCTGCGCGCCGGCGTAGTGGGTCATCGCGTTGGGGCGCAGCACAATGCGCACCAGCGTGCGCGGCATCAGGATCAGCCAGGTCAACGCCTCGTAGACGAACTCCTCGAACGACTTGAGGATTTTCACGAAGTCCATGTCTGCCCTCCCAAAGGGACCAGGGTCATCGACGCAGGGACGGGCCGCACGCCACGGCCGCTGCGCGTGTCATGCACGGTGCACAACGTCGGCAAGGCCCATCGCGCAGCGGCACGCTAAGCATCGACGCGTCTAGAACCGCCGCTCGCCCGGGTTGAACGCATTGCAGGTGCCGTCGAAACGCTCCAGCCCATCGATCGTCAACCGGCCACTGCGCCGGTCGATCGCAAGGCCGGGCTTGTTGAGGCCATTGAGCTTCAGCGAGCCGGTGATGCGGTCCGGCGCCACCACCAGGTCGTGGATCGGAAACCAGCCATCGCCGCTGCCACTGTTGAGCGGCGGCAGCAGGCTCTTGGGCAGGCGCACGCGGCCCTGCCCATCGTGGATTTCCACTTGCGCCGTCCCGCCCACCTGCGCCTTGGAGAGCCAGTTGTGCGCGTCATACTCATGGTGCTTGCGATCCCAGTCGTAATCGGTCTGGCTCTCAAGCTTCTCGCCCGTGCCGGCGCACACAAGATCGAAATCACTGTTGGACTGGGCAAACGCGCCTTGGGCAAGGCCCATGGACGTGGCGGCCGCCGCGATCGCCAAACATACGCAATGCATCGCTGTCAGCTTCATGTGGATTCCTTGGTGAGTGTTGCATCGCTACACGGGCAAGGCCGCTCCGGCCGTCGGCATCGTCGCCATCACGTTGGAGGCCATCACGCTCCCGCAGGCGGCTCCCACAACTCGATCTTGTTGCCCTCCGGATCCATGACCCAGCCGAACTTGCCGTACTCCGATTCCTCGGTCTTCTCCAGCACGGTGCAGCCCTCCGCACGCAGCGCCGCCAGCAGGGCACGCAGGTCGGCGACGCGGTAATTGACCATGAAGGGCGCATCGCTGGGCGCGAAGTTCTTGCCATCGCCGACCATCCAGGCCGTCGTGCCCGGCGTTGGCTTGCCCGCCGGATCGGTCCAGCGGAACGAAGCGCCACCCCAGACCTGCACGTCGATCCCAAGATGGGCCCGGTACCAGGCACGCAGCGCCTTGGGATCCTTGGCCTTGATGAAGATCCCGCCGATCCCGGTGACCCGCGTCATGTCCGGCTTTTGCGCGCCAGCGACTGCGGGCGATGCGGCGCCGGCCTGCGCAAACGCCAGTGAAGGCAACAGGAAACAACCCACCACACCTGCAATCAATTGCCGACGCATACCGACGCTCCCATGTGAGGTGATCGTGCTGTGCAGCGCCTGCCGGCCTGCCCCCCCCAAACCGGCAGACGCGTGGCCGGTGCGCCGGATTGTCCTCGCTTGGTGGCCAGGAAAAAAGGGGACCGCGACGGCGCCCGACGGCAAGCCTCGACTAGCCCAGCACCTGCGGGTTGAGCTGCCAGACCGCGTAGTTGAGCACGGCGGCAAAGCTGACCCAGGCCAGGTACGGCAGCATCAGGGCACCGGCCAGCGGGCGCACGCGCCAGAACAGCACGATCGTGGTCACGATCAGCACCCACAGCAGTGCGATATCCACCAGCGCGAGCGCGCCTTGGTGCCAACCGAAGAACAGCCAGCTCCACAGCGCATTGAGCGCCAGCTGCACCAGGAACACGGTCAGCGCACGCCGCCGCGCCGCAAAGCCACCCTCGCGCCAGACCAGCCACGCCGCGATGCCCATCAGCGCGTACAGCACGCTCCACACCGGCCCGAACACCGAGGCCGGCGGCGCCCACGACGGCTGTGCCAGCTGCGCATAGAACGAGGCCGCCTGCACCGACGCCACTGCACCGATGGCGGCCGCGATAAACGCGACCACCAGCCAGGCCACCAGCCCCAACCCCTGGGTCTTCTTCGAAAACGGACTCATCGCGATCCTCGGCATCTGGCCATCGGCAGGCCGGCACCGTAGCGCCTGGCGGGCGAACGCAGCGTCACGTGGTCTGCCACCGTGAAGTGTCGTGTCGTGTCGCGACGAGGGATGAGGGCATCCACGACATGCGCGCCGGCCCGCCTTGCGACCGGCCTGCGAAATGCGCCCGAACTTGCTGTTCGCAGGCCGCCTACAGCGACAACATCGCAGCGCCCTGCTCGCCCGAGATCATGCCAAACAGGCGCACGGCCGCGCGCGCCTCCAACTCGGCCTGCGACGGGCCTGAAGATGCCTGGTGGATCGGCATATCCCCCACGTCCACCTCCACGATGTCGTGGCTCGGCAGCATGCGGACCACGCGGGCGGTGTCGACCGTGGGCGCTGCATGTTGCTGCAGGATCAACGCATCCATCGCCAGATGCCAGGAATGCTCGGCACTATGTTCCCTGCGGCTGCGATCCAGCAATGGCGACTGCCGGATCACGCCTTCAACTGGTCGATCTCGCGCAGGCAGGCGAGCTGATGCGACAAGGTATCGGAGGGCACGTCTGGAACCGCCACGATCTGCGGCACCTACGCTGACGGCGTGCACGTCTACGATCGAGCAATGCCGTCCCTCGTGATGCGCCCTGGGCGGGCAGAGATCGCCGGGAACAACATGAACTGGCTTCGTCGACGTTACTCGTAAAGGCGCTTTTCGAGGATCTTCAACGTGTTCTGGTCGAGCAGATAATGACCGCCACCGCCCAGGATCGAGAAATCGGGATCCGGGGGCTGCCTGAGGCGAATCTCTACCTCGATACCCTTGCTGCTGTAGGCCATGCCGACCGCGTAGTGACGTAAATCGAAGACGTAGCGCGCCAGCGGCTGGGTAGAATCGGGACTGGCCGCCTGCTCGCGCTTGAGCTCGGCCGCGTAGTCGTCGAAAGCGACCCTACCGGCATCAAAAAGATCGCCACGCGCCTGCGCCAGCGCGCAGGCCGGCAGTGCCAGACCTGTCGCGAGCATCCATCCGAACCTGTTCCGCATGCATCTTCTCCTTGATTTGATCGCGTGGCTGGTCATCACGATTTTCTGCCATCAATGCGGCGACCAGCGCCTACCGAAAGCAGAAGTCCAGCGCTTTGGCTTCCACGTGCACAGCCTCTGGACTCCCGTCTGCGCGGAAATGACGGACACGTGGGCGCTTAGACCGTTTTCTCCGGGATCCTGCGCTTGCAGCGCAACGTCGCCCATGCTCGTGATCGACGGACTCGCCGCTCAGTCTTCGTCCGGCGCCATGTACACCAGGCTGCGATGCAGGGCGCGGGCGATCTCGACGTCGGCTTCGTCGTCGAAGTACACGGCCATCTGCACGTGGCTGCTGTCGGCGAAGGCGTAGCCGTAGTAGCCGGGCATGCGCTGGTCATCCTCGTCCGCGTCCTCGTCCAGCTCCTCGGCCAGGCGGTAGGCATAGAACAGGGTCGAATCGGTCTGTTCCTGCTCGACGGCATCGGCGTCGGGCGACATGTGCGCTTTGAGGTCGTCCAGGCGCTCGGCGACGCTGGCGTTCTCGTCGTTGTGCCAGATCGTCATCCACACCGTGATGCGCGGATTCCACAGCACCAGGTCACCGTCCTCTATGCGGCGATTGACCGGCTCGGGCAAGGTGATGGCCCACTCGGGCGTGAGCTGATGGTCGCCTTCGACCACGGGGAAATCGGGATGGAGTGACATGGGCGGATCGCTGGTTGAACGCGGTGGGAGACATAGCGTAACGCCTCCGGCAGCACCCGCCTGCGGGCCATCTCAGGCGGCCTTGCCTTTGCAGTGCTCAGGCAACGCCCGATTTATAAGCGTGCGGGAGCGCCAGTGGCCGTGCCCATCGTAGATCGCCTGCTTTTTCTCCGCCCTGAGCGCCCCTGGGCGCTCGTGCGACCGAGCCTCACCGCGGCGGAGCACGACCGGCACTCCGGCGATCGCAAGCACCAATCCACCGGACCCTGGACAGGGCGCGCTACTTGCAGGCCGTCACCACATTGCGCTGCAAGGTCGCGTGGAACTCACGTTCGCCCTTCATCGAAGCATCGGCCGACGCCTGGTCGCGGATGTGCTTGGCGCGCGCGCAGGCTTCCGGACTGGGCTGGCCGGTGAAGGTGATCATCTGCGCGCCCAGGCTGGGCTCGGACTTTTCCTGCGCGTCGACGTCATCCCGGCCAACCTGTGCCGGCGAGGCCGCGGGGGCGTTCCAGCGCTTTTGCTCGGTCCCACCGGCACACGGCGTGGACTGGTAGACGCTGCCGGACTTGCCGTCCGAGCATTTGTAGGCCGACTGCGCCGACGCAGGCAGCGCGATGACGCACAGCACGAGCGCAAGACATCTGATCATGAAAGCCCTCCCCGTAGAGCGCAAAGCTTAGCCGAGCAACGCCATCCGGGCGAGGGAACGTACTCACGCGGACAGGAGCCGTGGCCACGCAATCAGCTGCTGCGTGCACCAGGCGGCGATGCAGGGCGCGGGAGATCTGAACATCGGATTCCACGCCGCAATACACGCCCATCTGCGCATGGCAGGGGACGGCGAAGGCGTCGCCGGGCCCGCGCTGACCCTCCTCGCCAGCGCCCTCTTCCCGGCAGAAAAGCGCGCCCCACCCCCTGTAGAGCGGAGCTTGCTCCGCTGGGGCTTTCCCAGATGACCTGCCCAAGGCAGCGGGGTCCCCAAAAGGCTATTGCCACAAACTCCGCGCTACAAAACTTCGCACACAGCAGAGGCGTCCGTTCCTGCTCCCTACGCTCGTGTCTATCCAGCGGCGCTGCCCCGTGAGAAAGCCAGCGCA
>JBIIHJ010000436.1:0-2782 GCA_044235875.1 Pseudoxanthomonas sp. | reverse complement strand
TGGGCGAAGGGTTTTCCTACCAGGGCCAGGCCGACCATCGCGGCCATCAACGTGGCGAGCCGTCGGGGCATCTGCCGCCGACCAAGTTCGTGGTATTCGCGCAGAACCACGACCAGATCGGCAACCGCGCCAAGGGCGACCGGCTCTCAACGCTGATCGCGCCGGATGCATTGCGTGCGGCGCTGGCGCTGACCGCATTGACGCCGATGATCCCGCTGTTCTTCATGGGCGAACCGTGGGGGGCGCGCGAGCCGTTCCTGTTCTTCACCGACTACGCGCCACCGCTGGATGAAGCAGTGCGCGAAGGCCGTCGCAAGGAGTTCGCGCACTTTGCCGCGTTCGCCGACGAGGCGGCGCGGGCAAGCATTCCCGATCCGAACCTGCCTGCGACGTTTGCCGCATCCAGGGCCGATATCGCGGTTTCGCATCACGGCCAGGGCGCTGCCTTCGCGCAGTGGTTCGCCACGCTGCTGTCCGTGCGCCAGGCGCATCTGGTGCCGCATCTGGATAAGGCGCGTTCCCTTGGCGCCCAGGTGCTGGCGCCGGGCGCGATCAGCGCGCGCTGGTCGCTGGGGCCGCACGTGCTGGTGATGGAATTCAATTTCGGCAAGACCGCGATCGCCGCGCCAACCGCGTCCGGCGCGCTGCTGCATGCGGAAAACGCCGACGCGGCCGACACCGCGCTGGCGCCAAACGCGCTGCGCCTGTGGCTGCGGGACGCAGTCGCATGAGTCCGCCTGCACTCGAGACGCTGGCCGATGTCGCGGGCCTGCTGGTGAACTGGGTCGATGTGGCCAGCCGCCAGCGCACCGTGGCCCCGCCCACGCTGCGCGCGGCCCTCCAGGCGATGGGCCTGGCCTGCGCGACCGAAGCGCAGTGTCGCGACAGCCAGCGGCAGCTGGCCTCGCTGCAACAGGTGCCCGTGCTGCTGACCGCCACGATCGGCGCGCCAATCCAGGTGGGCGCAATACCGGGCGCGCGCTACCAACTGATCGACGAAGCTGGCCGAGCGCAGGAAGGGCGTTTCGACGCGCGCGGCAACGCTGAAGCGCTCGCCATGCCGGGCTACTACCAACTGCTGGCCGGCGGCGATGCGCCCGCGCTTCAGCTTGCCGTCGCGCCGCCCCGCTGCTGGTCGGTGGCCGATGCCTGCGACACGAACCGTCCGCGCGCATGGGGCGTGGGCTTGCAGGTCTACTCGGCGCGCAGCGCGCTGGACGCCTCCATCGGCGATGCCGACGGCGCGCTGGACTGGATCAAGCGCGTGGCCGCGGCCGGTGGCGATGCGCTGGCGTTGAGTCCGGTCCACGCCGCGCGTCCGGTCGGTCGTTACTACAGCCCGTACTCGCCCAGCGACCGACGCTATTTCGATCCGCTGCATGCCGCGCCGGCGCAGGTGCTGGGCCGCGCGGCGGCCGAGTCGGCGCTGCGACGTGCCGGACTGGAAGCCCGCTTCGCCACCCTGCAAGCCGAATCGCTGGTGGACTGGTCCGCAGGCGCGCAGGCCAAGTGGGCATGGCTGCGGCAGCTGCACGCGGACTTCAACGACGCGGCGCAGCGGCAGGATTTCGAGGCTTTCGTGAGCGCTGGCGGCGATGCGATGGCGGCCTATGCGGCGTTTGCCGCGCACGATGCCGGCGATGGCGATGTGGCATTGCAGCTGTTTGCCCAGTGGCTGGCAGCGCGCAGCTGGTCGGGCGTGCAGCAGGCCGCGCGCGAGGGCGGCATGCGCATCGGCCTGATCAGCGATCTGGCCGTGGGCTTCGATCCGCACGGCGCCGAAGCCGCCGCCTGGCCAGATGCGGTGTTGCCTGGCCTGGTGCTGGGCGCGCCACCGGATGCCTTCAACGCCGACGGTCAGGCCTGGGGGATCGGCACGTATTCACCGACTGCGCTCAAGGCCACGGGCTTTGCGCCCTTCATCGCGCTGCTGCGTGCGGTCATGCAGGGCCGCGGCGGTGTGCGCATCGACCACATCCTGGGCCTGCTGCGACTATGGGTACTGCCCGAAGGCGGCAGCGCGGGCGATGGCGTGTACCTGCGCTATCCGTTCGAGGACATGCTGCGGCTGCTGGCGCTGGAGTCCTGGCGCAACCGCTGCATCGTGATCGGCGAAGACCTCGGCGTGGTGCCGGACGGCCTGCGCGAACAGTTTGCCGCACGCGGCGTGCTGGGCATCGACGTGCTGATGTTCACCCGCGATGCGCAAGGCGCGTTCCTGCCGCCGGCGCAGTGGCGCGACGCGGCGGTGGCCACCACCACCACCCACGACCTGCCGACGCTGGCCGGTTGGAAGATCGGCCGCGACCTGGACTGGCGTCAGCGCCTGGGTACCGGTGGCGCGGTGGACCGCCAGGCCGAAGGCAAGCAGCGCGATGCAGATACCGCGCGCCTGGCCGCGCAGGTCCAGGCCGACGGCGGTGATGGTCAAACGTTCCAGGGCTGGCTGGATTTCGTTGCGCACGGTCCATCGCCGCTGGCGCTGCTGCCGGTAGAAGACGCGCTGGCACTGGAAGAACAACCCAACCTGCCCGGTGTCGTCGACGGCCATCCCAACTGGCGCCGGCGCCTGCCTGAGCCAACGTCGCAACTGAACACCACGCTGGCCGCCTTCGGCCAGGCCCGTCGTTTGCAGGTGCCGGCATGACCGAGCTACGCGCCACTGCCCGCCTGCAGCTGCATGCCGGCTTCACCCTGCACGATGCCGCCGCACAGGTGCCGTATTACGCGCAGCTGGGGATCAGTCATCTGTATCTGTCGCCGATCGGGACCGCGGTGCCGG
>JBIIHJ010000435.1:0-2793 GCA_044235875.1 Pseudoxanthomonas sp. | reverse complement strand
CGGTGGGCGGCGAAGACGAACATGCACCCCGACCGTAGCGAATATTTCAGAATTCTTGCAAGTGCTGCGCCGCACAAAACGCGTTATCCGGCGTGGGATGTGCACATGGCGCCGTCGTCCTTGTGCAACGTGTCCCGCAAACGCAACGGCGGCGGAGCCTTCGCTCCGCCGCCGTGGATTGCATCGGCAAATTACGATGCGGTTAGAAGGACACATCACCCCACACACCGAATTCCTTGGTGTGCAGATCGATGGAGGTATCGTTCTCGTTCTTGGTGTCCTTGTACACGGCCGCCAGCTTGAAGCCCTTGGTCACCGGGAACTCGACGCCCAGGTTGAAGTATTTGTTCTCCAGGCTCGGATCGACGTCCTTGCTGGTGTCGGCCTTGTCGTAGCGGGCGAAGGCGTTGATGCCGGACTTGGTCAGCGGCACGCTGCCCCACACCGACCAGCCCGCGGCCTTGTCGTCGATCACGTTGGTGACGGCCCAGTTCTTGGCCTGGAACCACTCCGCACCCACGCGGAAGCCAGCCGGATTGGCGTAGGCCACCATCGCATCGACGCGCTTGGCGGTCTGCGGCGGATCGACCGTCTCGGTTTCCAGACCGCGCTTGCCGGAGTAACCACCCACGGCGATGACCGTGTTGGTCGTCGGCGAGAAGCCAGCGCGCGCTTCGATGTCCACGCCCTTGCTGCGGCTGAAGTTGCGATAGCCACGGCCGTTGACCACCGACACCGCGTAGTTGCCCATGCCGCCGGCGACGTCGCCCAGGGCGTGCACGCCCCAGTCCGACGAGGTGCCGTAGGACAGGCGATCGGTGACGGTGTTCTCGACATAGCGCATGCCATACCACTTCTCGGCGAAGGGAATCCACGGCATGTCGGCCGCACCGATGCGGGCCACGAACGCATCGGAGAACTTGCCCTGCAGGTAGGCCTTCTTCACGAACACTTCGGTGTTGGAAATCGCCGACAGGTACTGGAAGTCGGTGGTCAGGTTGGCCGACCAGATGTCGTTGAACTTGTGGTCGACGGTCAGGTAGAAGCGCTTGACGTCGAAACCGCTGCCGTAGTTGGCGGTCTTGGTGCCGTTGTTTTCCTGGTTGATGTTGGACGCATCGAAGAACATGCGGCCGCCGATCTTGGTGTCGTTGACCAGCTTGGTCAGCTTGTCCACGCTTTCCTGCGTTTTCTGCGTCGTCTCGATGGCCTGGGCCTGAGCGACGTTGACGTCCGACTGGGCATCGGCCTGGGCCTGCTGGTCGTCAGCCTGCGCCTTGAGCGCATCGAGCTGGGCCTGCAGCTGGGCGACCTGCGCCTGCAGCTGGGCCATCTGTTCGGCAGTCACTGCCGGCGCCTTGGCCGAGGTCTTGGTAGCTGCGGACGCGTCGCCGGCGAAGGCGAGGCTGGACAGCCCGAGGCCCGCGACGATCGCGGTAGCGAGCAGATTGGAACGCATGGTGACTCTCCACGAGGTTGGGTTGGATATGGCGGCACCGGCCCCCTCGTGCGAAGGGTCCGGCGCTGAACGGCGTGAAGATTCCGTCAAGCGCATGACAGCTCCGCGTCAGCTAGATGTCAGGAAAAAGACAGCCGCTCCTGTCGAATCCGTCACAGCGGACTGTCATATTTCTGAAACCGCACATCCTCGAAACCGTCATCGAACGGTCGTGCAATGGCGCCGCTGCCACCACCCGTGGCGTCGTTTCCATCCATCCGAGGACTCAACCGTGACTTCCCTTCCCAAGGCCCGCCTTGCACTGGCCTTTGCTCTGGCCTCCTGCGTGTTCGCCGCCAACGCGACCGATGTGACCGGCGCTGGCTCCAGCTTCGTGTATCCCGTGCTGTCCAAGTGGTCGGCGGCCTACGCCGAGAAGAGCGGCAACCACGTCAACTACCAGTCGATCGGTTCCGGCGGTGGCATCGCGCAGATCAAGGCCGCCACGGTCGATTTCGGCGCCTCGGACAAGCCGCTGGATGCGGCTGACCTGAGCAAGTCGGGCCTGGGCCAGTTCCCGGTGGTGATCGGCGGCATCGTGCCGGTGGTCAACGTGCCGGGCGTCGCCCCGGGCGCGCTGAAGCTGGACGGCACCACGCTGGCCAACATCTTCCTGGGCAAGATCACCAAGTGGAACGACCCGGCCCTGACCGCGTTGAACCCCGGCCTGGCCCTGCCTGACCTGCGCATCACCGTGGTGCATCGTTCCGACGGTTCGGGCACCAGCTTCAACTTCACCAACTATCTGTCCAAGGTGAGCCCGGACTGGAAGGCCAAGGTCGGTGAAGGCACCGCCGTCACCTGGCCGGCCGGCATCGGCGGCAAGGGCAACGAAGGCGTGTCGGCCTACGTGCGCCAGATCAAGGGTGGCGTCGGCTACGTCGAGTACGCCTACGCAACGCAGAACAAACTCTCCTACACCGCCCTGCGCAACGCAGCGGGCAAGACCCTGCAGCCGACCAGCGAGGCCTTCGCCGCCGCCGCCGCCACCGCGGACTGGAAGTCGGCCAAGGACTTCAACCTGATCATGACCAACGCGCCGGGCGCCGATGCGTGGCCGATCACCGCCACCACCTGGGCGATCATGTACAAGAAACCCAAGAGCGCCACCCAGACCAAGGCCGCGCTGGACTTCTTCAAGTGGTCCTTCGAGCAGGGTCAGTCGCAGGCGCAGGCCCTGGACTACGTGCCGCTGCCGCCGGCGCTGGTGCAGCAGATCGAGGCCTACTGGGCCAGCAGCATCAAGTAAGCCAGTGCGTGATCGCGAAGGCGGCGGGTTCCACTCCCGCCGCCTT
>JBIIHJ010000010.1:0-30840 GCA_044235875.1 Pseudoxanthomonas sp. | reverse complement strand
CACGGGCGCGCTGCGTTCGTAGTGCCGCGCTGGTGGTTCGCCTGCCTGCGTCGTGCGCTGGGGATCCAGGTCGAAGCGGTCGGCACGCCGCGCACGGGCGGCGGCACGTTGTTCGTCGGCAACCATGTTTCGCACTACGACATCGTGGTGCTGGGCAGCCTGCTGCGGGCGCGCTTCATCGCCAAGAACGACATGGAGCGCTGGCCGGGCATGCGCTTTGTCGGCGCGCTGGCGCAGACGGTCTATATCAGCCGCAGGCAACGCGACGCGGCGGCGGTGGCCACGGCGGTGGCCGCGCAGCTGCGGCCGGATCATGACCTGGTCCTGTTTCCAGAGGGTACGACTTCGTCGGGCGAGCAGGTGGCGCCCTTCAAGTCCAGCCTGTTCGCACTGTTCCTGCAGCGCTCCCCCGGCTCGCCGGCGTGGGTGCTGCAGCCGTTTACCCAGGAGATCCTCACGGTGGATGGGCAGCCATTGTCCGCTGGCGGCGACCGCGCGGCCTATGCCTTCCACGGTGAGATGCAGGCCGGCGCGCACGTGACGCACTTTCTGGGGCTGTCCGGCGCGCGGGTGCGGATCACCTTCCATCCGACGATGGCGATCGAAGACGGGATCGACCGCAAACGACTCGCCCTGCGGCTGCACGACATCGTCGCCGGCGCCCTGCCTTCGCACGCGTCCGAACCAGCGGATCGCAACGGATCGATCGCCGCGCACGGATGACAGGCGCGTCACCTGCGCGCGAAACCTGGTCATGCGGGCCTCGTGTGCGCCACATGATCCCTTAAACTGCACCGGCCAGCGTGCGTCGCCGCCGCCATCGTCGCGGCACCTCTTTGTTCGACTGGATTCCCGCATGCGCTCACCGCCGCTGTCACCCATGGGCCGGCTGTTTGCCGCCGCCGCGTTGTTCGAAGGCCTGACCTGGGCGGGCCTGCTCATCGGCATGCTGCTCAAGTACGGCACCGGCACGACCGAGCTGGGCGTGTGGCTGTTCGGCCGCCTGCATGGGGCGGCCTTCATCTTCTATCTGGTCGCCAGCGTGGTGGCCGCGGTGCGCCTGCGTTGGCCGTGGTGGGCGTGGATCCTGAGCCTGCTGGCGGCGCTCCCGCCGCTGGTCACCGTGCCGCTGGAGCTGTGGTTCCGGCATTTGGGCCTGTTGAGCGCGCGTCCGCGTCCGGCCCAATCCTGAGACGATGCATGGGTGTTCCGATGCCTGAAGGCCATGTGGAATACTCGGGTATCGAGCACGCCTCAGACCAGGGATCGCGGGTGGCCATCAGGTGTCGCCATATCGTTGTGCTGGTGCTGTCGATTGGGCTTGTGTCCTGTCATCGGCATCCAGTTCCGGAGACGAGCCGGGGTGCTGTCGATCTGGAAGCGCTTGAGTCGGTGACGATCCATTACCAGCGCAACGTCAGGCTGTCCCGGTCCGATGAGCGCTATCAGATCCTGCCGAGCGAGGGCCGCGCCGGCTACACGCTCACTGGATCCGATCTTGAAACATCCTCGCCACCGTGGGAGGTCGTCGGAGAGATCCCCAGGCAGAAGTTGCAGGCGCTGCTTGCGGCGATTGTGGCGCCCAAGGTCGATCGGCAGGACGCCATCAATGCAGTTGCCGCCCAGATCGAACCCCACGATCTTCTCAGTGCCTCAAGCATGGTCACCGGAGGACGCGGCGTCTGCAGTCGGGAGCAGCGGCAGGCGTGGATCGCCGCATATCTGGAACGGACACGGATCAGGCGACTGGTGGCCTACCACTACACGCCCATCAATCAGTGGAGTGACGATCTTCCGGAACTCAGTGTCAGCGTGAAGCTCAAGGGACGCGCGCCCATCGCGTTCCATGCCATTTCCCAGAAAGCCATGATGCTCCCCTGGAGCATGGGCGACCGGCAGGCGCAGGAACGTCTTGCGCAAGCTGATGCAACGGGCACATGGTCGGTCGAGCTCAGCCGTACTGTTGCAGCACTGATCCCGCGGCGGCCGGATGCAGTGGATAAATTCGATCCGCACCAGATCGCCTCGATGATCGCGTGGGATCTAACGGATCTTGCTGCTGACCGCTGCCGGATCGACTGACGGCAGGCGCTGCTTCAGCGGCGCGTCGCCAGCACGCCATCCAGCGCCAGCTGCGCGTTGAAGCCTGCTTTTTCCAGCCGCCTGGCGACTTCGCGCGGCACGTCGCGGCCGGTGGTGAGCTTGTTGGGACTGCCGGTGTAGTGGAACAACCGGCCGCCGCGCCTGAGCACGCGTGCCAGCTGGTCGTAGAAGACCTGTGCGTACAGCTCGCCGGCGATGCCGAAGCGCGGTGGATCGTGCAGGATCGCGTCCACCGAGGCTTCGCCCAGCGTGGTGATCTGCTGCGCTACATCGGCATGGGTCAGTTGCAGGCGCCCGCCGCTGTCGGGGGCATCCGGGTCGGGCGACCACGGGTTGCAGGTGCGCAGCCACAGCACGCCCTGGTTCTTCTCGAACGAGAGAATGCGCGCGACCCCGGCCTCCAGGCAGCACGCGGCGAAATACCCCAGCCCGCCGCAGGTATCCAGCACGACCTTGCCGCGGGGTGCGACCAGGGCGACCTTGCGGCGGGCGTCGTCCAGCGGCGATTCCCTTGAGGTGGGCAGCATCTTGATGCCGTCGATCTCGAAGGTCGGGGCGCCCCATTCGGTCGGCACCAGCTTGATCAGCGCGCCGGCGAAATGCGACACCGGTGCGAAATCCTCGCCTTCCCACACATAGACCGTACGATCCTTGAGCTTGCCCGGATACGGGTAGCGCTGGCCGCGCCAGGCCCAGTCGTTGGCGGCCAGCTGCGCGGTGCTTTCGCTGCGCCCGAGGTCGAACGAGGCGATCAGTTCATCTGCACCGGCGGCGCGCGCGGTTTCGAGCGACTGGCCGGTGGCGCGGGTCAGGACGGGGCCGGAGTAATGAGGCACGTGGACGATCTTGCGGCCGCCGCGGACGTGGCGGACCGGCTGATTGAGAAAGGGCGGGCATCGTACCCGACGGCCTTGGTCGACGTGTGCGCTAGCGGGGCGTCGAAGCATCCGGGAATGCCGCGGTGACTTGGCCCGCCGCGTCCAGGAACTGCAGCGTCGGCGTGCCGTCGGCGGCTACACGCGCGGCGATGCGCACCTTGCCGTCACGATCGCGTAGTTCCAGCGACGAGGACGCGTCGGGATTGCGGCCCAGCCAGGCGCGCTGTACGTGCATCGGCGCGCGGCTGGCCAGGAAGGCCTTCAGTGCGGCTTGCTGTTCGGCTTCGCTGGCGCTCGGATCGGCCTGCATGGCCTTGAACGCATCTTCCAGCGACCAGTCCGGTTCGTCCTTGAACAGGATGCCGGACTTGGTCTTGCCTCCGTCCTGGCCGGCGACCCAGGTGGCCAACTCGTCCTGGCCATAGGCGTCGAAGGACAGGTGGCCGTCGCGGACGATGCTGCCGTCGGCGCGCCGG
The DNA here is from genome assembly GCA_044235875.1 of Pseudoxanthomonas sp. Classification (GTDB taxonomy): domain Bacteria; phylum Pseudomonadota; class Gammaproteobacteria; order Xanthomonadales; family Xanthomonadaceae; genus Pseudoxanthomonas_A. Next base: position 27,383 of record JBIIHJ010000010.1, on the reverse strand, counting down.
CGGCCGGCGAAGGTCAGGCCGCCGCTTTCGGTGCCTTCGGCGTCGTAGAAGATCATCCCGGCCGTGCCATCGGCCTTGCGCCCTTCGTGCGCGTAGGCGCGGCCGTGGAAGACCACGCCGGGCAGACGCGCGTTGTTGGCCAGGACCAGGCGCGTGGTGCCGTCGGGTTCGACCAGGGTGAGCTTCTGGACCGTGATCTCCTCGAAGCTGGCCTTGGGCGATCCGCGCGTGGCACCGGTGGTGACTGCCACCACCAGCACGGCGGTGAGCACCGCCGAGTACACCTGCAGGAACCGGGGATGGGAGAACACGCGCATGGCGACACTCCAGGTGGGCGATGGCCGCGACCGTAAGCGCCGGGCCGTGGCTGGACCGTGAGCCCCCCTGCCATTGGCTGGGTTGTCAGTGGTGGGACAAGGCTTACCATCGGGTCAGCAAACCGGCGCAACGCAACGCCGGCCGGGGAATCAGGATGCGGATGAGCAAGTGGACGCCGGGCATGGGCCTGGCGTTGGGGATGTGCGCGGCCTGGGCGATCGCCCAGTCGCCGGCGCCATCGGGGATGGCCACGGCCACGCCGGGGAGCGACACCATCGCCTTGGCCGGCTATGACGCTGGCGCGGTCGCCACGCCCAGCGCCCCGCAGGCCTGGGGCGGACCGCGGACCGGCAGTGAAGCCACCCTGTCCGACCGCGTGGTGGGCTACCGGATCGAGGCCAGGCTGGATCCGGACAAGCACACGCTTGAAGGCCGCGAGCAGCTGACCTGGCGCAACCGCAGTGCGGTCCCGGTCAAGGTCGTCTACCTGCACCTGTACCTCAACGCGTTCCGCAACGAGGGCAGCACGTTCTTCCACGAAAAGAACGATCTGGGCTTCGATTTCCGCAGCGACGTGCCGGTGCGCGACGACGGCTGGGGCTGGATCGACATGACCCGGGTCGAACAGGGCGGGGCCAAGGTGGCGCAGACCTTCGTCCAGCCCGACGGCGGCCCGAAGAGCGACATGACCGTGGTCCGCCTGGACCTGCCGCAGGCGGTGGCGCCGGGCGCGAGCACCACACTGGACATCGACTTCAACGCGAAGCTGCCGCGGGTGGTGGCCCGGACCGGCTGGTTCGGCAGCTTCCATCTGGTCGGGCAGTGGTTCCCCAAGATCGGCGTGCTGGAACTGCCGGGCGAACGCGGCGCCACCGCGCCGCGCTGGAATGCGCACGAGTTCCACCTGAGCAGCGAGTTCTATGCCGACTTCGGCAGCTACGACGTCACCGTGGACGTCCCCAGCGAGTACCGCGTCGGGGCCACCGGCCAGCAGCAGAGCGCGACGGTCCAGGCCAACGGCCGCAGCCGCTATCGCTTCGTCCAGGACGACGTGCACGACTTCGCCTGGACCGCCGACAAGCGCTATGCGCAGCCGCTGCGTGGCACCTGGACCGGCGCGGGCAGCCCGAAGGTCGACATCCAGGTGCTGTATCCGCCCGAATACGTCGCCAGCGCGGCGCCGGCGCTGAAGGCCACGCAGGAGTCGCTGACGTACTTTTCGCGCACGCTGGGGCCGTATCCGTATCGCACGGTGACGGTGGTGATCCCGCCGTTCAACGCCACCGAAGCCGGTGGCATGGAATACCCGACCTTCTTCACCGCCGAAGGCTACGAGGATGTCCCCAAGGGCTCGTTTATTGCGGCGATGCTGGACTTTGTGACCATCCATGAGTTCGGCCACGGCTATTTCTACGGCCTGTTGGCGTCCAACGAGTTCGAGGAACCGTTGCTGGACGAAGGCCTCAACGAGTACTGGGACCAGCGCATGCTGCGCGACGGTCCCAACCACTACGACATGCTGCCGCCATGGTTGAACAGGCTGGGCATCCATCTGCCGGTCGATGACCCTTTCAAATACGAGCGCCTGAGCGCGATGATCCGCGACCCCAGCGATGCCACGGGTGCGAGTTCGTGGAACCGCCTGGACAGCCAAGGCTATGCCTCGGTGTATTCGCGCACCGCCACGGTGATGCGCGACCTGGAGGCCGTGCTGGGCAAGGCGGCGATCGAGCAGGGCTTCAAGGATTATTACGCCACCTGGAAGTTCCGCCATCCCTCCATCGCCGACCTGCGTGAATCGCTGGCGGTATCCACCGGCCAGCGCGCCGTGGTCGAGCGCGTGTTCGCCCAGCAGGTGTATGCGGCGGGCAAGCAGGACGACAGCATCCAGGCCATGAGCAGCGATCCGGTCACGCCCTTTGCCGGGCGCGTGGTCGAGCGCGGCAAGCCGGTCATCCATGGCGAAGACGACATCGCCGCGCGGGTCGAGCAACAGACGCAGGCCTGGCGCAAGGCCCATCCCGAGGCGGGCAAGGAGGATGGGCCCTTCGACTACCGCACCACCGTGACCGTGCGCCGCCGCGGCGTGGCGGTCCCGCAGACGCTGGTGGTGACCTTTGCCGATGGCAGCACGCGCCGCTTCGACTGGGACGATGCGCAGCTGTGGAAGCGCTTCACCTTTGTCGACAAGCGCCGCGCGGTCTCGGCGCAGATCGATCCGCAGCAGCGCTACTACCTGGATGCCAGCAAGCTGGACGATGGTCGGCGCATCGAGGGCGATGGATCGGCCGCGCGTCGCTGGAGTGCCGACGTGGTGGCGTTGTTCCAGGCGCTGCAGAACCTGCTGGTGAACCTGTGAGGACCGCGATGAACCGATTCAACTGGCTGGGTGTCGTGTTCCGCGGGGCGCTGCGTGCGCTGCACTGGCGCGCGCTGCTGCTGTGGTGGGCGAGCCTGTCGTTGGTGGCCCTGGTGGCCGCGCTTCCGGTCCATGGCCTGCTGGATGCGCAATTGAGCCATGCGCTCGATGCGCCGGGCCATGCACACGCGCTGGATCTGACGGCGCTGGGCGATGTGATCGGTGCGGCCAGCAGGGACGCCGCGCCACGCTGGGGCATGGTGTCGGCGCTGTTTTTCACCGCGCTGCTGTGGCCTTGGCTGACCGGGGTGATGGTGGCCGCGGTGCGCCTGGGACGCGGTGCGCGCCTGTTCGTGCTGGCCGCCGAAGGCATGCGCGAGTACGGCCGCCAGCTGCGCCTGATGCTGTGGTCGCTCCTGCCGTTGGCGCCGTTCGTGGCCTTGGGCGTGTGGCTGGTGCACATTGCGCGCGAACGCACGCTCGATGCGATCCTGCCGTCGACCGCGACCTGGACCGTGCGTGGCGCGCTGATCGTGGCGGTGGTGCTGTTCCTGCTGCCCTACGTCCTGACCGAGCTGACCCGCGCGCGGATCGGCACCCGCGATGACAGCCGCTCGGTGGTCGTGCACTGGTGGCGCGCGCTCAAGCTTTACTGGCGGCGGCCGTTCGCGGCCTGGGGCACCAGCCTGATGATCGGGGTGCTGGGCGCGCTGCTGCTGGCCGCGTTGGGCTGGCTGCGCATCGGCGCATCGGGCGCGGGCTGGGGGACCTTCTTCCTGGCGCTGGGCATCACCCAGGCCACCACGCTGGCCATGGGCTGGCTGCGGTTGGCGCGCCTGCAGGTGCTGGCGCAACTGGTGGACAACGATGCCGCGCGACGTGCGGTGCGCTACGCCCCGCAGGCCGCAGTGGCGACCGAGTAGCGATCCCTTGCTGTCCGGGCGCGGCAATGTAACGCGCCCGGATCCGCCCAGCGCGGTGGCGTCCTCCCATTGATGCAAGCCAGGCGGTCACCAGCGCGACCGTCCCGTTGGACGATGGCTCGCTGTGCTCCCAGGTCAGACGCTGCTTGAACGCAGCGATGTCACTGTGTGTCGCCGTGTGGTTGCCGGCTCAGGGGCCACAAACGCGCGCTGGGCCCAGGCCCGTGCATCCGCTGCGTGGGACAACCACGCCGTCAAGGGGTTCACATCGCCGGACATTGCTGCGACCCTGAAAAGGAAGCGCAGGCAATCGATGTCCTGCGCCTTCAGGCATCCACTTCCGGATGCCGCGCGCGCCACGCCGCAAGCAGCAGGCGGTAGTGCGTCAACGCCTCGGTATAGAGGTCATGGACGCATGGGTCGCAGCCGCTATCGCAGCAGTCGCTGGGCAATGGGGCTTCCGGCGCGACGGGGGGCGGATCGTCTTCGGGCATGCGCCGATTATCCGCGGTGGGCCGCGCCATGGCCACCGCTCGCCCAGGACGCGCATGCGCGTGGGCGACGCTTTTCGCGCCGCGCGCGGCGCGCAATACGACAAGGAGACACGATGAATTGGTTGAACCGATACCAGCTGCTGGACAACAGCGTGCAGGCCTGGTTGACGGCGATGGGGATCACGCTGATGGCGCTGGTGGCCTTCAGCGTCGCCCGGCGCGTGGTGGTGGACCGGCTGGGAAAGATCGCCCGACAGGGCACGACGATCGACCGGGTGTTCGAATCGCTGGCCTTCTCGCTGCGCGGCACGCGCCTGGCGCTGATGTTCTTCCCCGCCCTGCATTTTGGACTGCAGGCGTTGCAGCTGCCCGAGCGCGCCTATGCCTTGGCCGGCAAGGCCGCGGCGGTGGCGCTGTTGCTGCAGATCGGCGTCTGGGGAAGCCGCCAGGTGCGCTTCTGGGTGGAAGATTCCAAGACGCGCGCGGCACAGGACACCAACCTGGGCGCGACCACCAGCCTGGGCGCGGTGAAGTTCGTCGGCCTGACCGTGCTATGGGCCGTGGTGCTGCTGGTGATCCTGCAGAACCTGGGCGTGGATATCACCGCGCTGATTGCCGGCCTGGGCGTGGGCGGCATCGCGGTGGCGCTGGCGGTGCAGAACATCCTGGGCGATCTGTTCGCCTCGCTGTCGATCGTGATCGACAAACCCTTCGTGGTCGGCGACTTCGTGGTGGTGGGCGAATTTGCCGGCACCATCGAGCACGTCGGCCTCAAGACCACCCGCCTGCGCAGCCTGTCCGGCGAGCAGCTGGTGTTCGCCAACAGCGACATGCTCTCGGCGCGGCTGCGCAACTACAAGCGCATGGATACGCGTCGGATCGTGTTCGAGTTCCGCGTGCCGCTCTCTACGCCACACGACAAACTGGCGACGATCCCGGGCGTGGTGCGGGAGATCCTGGATGGCATCGACAACGCGGTCTACGATCGTGCGCATTTCCGCGGCTTCGGCGAGTCGGCATTCGATTTCGAAGTGGTCTACATCATGCAGACGCCGGACTACACCGCGTACATGGACACCCAGCAGGCAATCAACCTGGAACTGGTGCGCCGCTTCAGCCAGGCTGGCATCGCCTTCGCCTTCCCGGTGCGCACGCTGGAATTCCCGCGCGCGCTCAACCTGCGCCAGCTTGAACCCGGCAACGAGGGCGGCACGCGCGCGGTCGCGTCCGGCTGATGGTTCAGCTCCCGCCAGTGGCTTCGGGATGGCGCTTGCACCACTTGCGCAGCTTGCGCCGGTATTTATCCACTGCCTCGGCGTGCAGGTCGTAGACGCACGGGTCGCAGCCGCTGTCGCAGCACTCGCTGGGCGAAGGCGGTTCGGGCGGCGTCGGGCGCGGATCGTCGTCGTGCTTGCTCATGGCGCGCATTGTCGGCGATGGCGCGGTGGCGCGCCGCGAAAGCGCCCGGACGTGATCGCAGCGACGCCGGGCCGGCAGGCGCCGGCGCGGGCTGGCACAATGCGCGCCCGGCCAGGCCGGCCCGCGCCAGGCCGCGGTGAACCCCCGGTCCCGCCCACAGCGCGCGTCCACGCGCGGCGCTTCTCCATCCCGCAGGTTGTCCATGTCGTTGATCGCTTCAGAACTGGCGCAGTGGCGCCGCAGGCCCGTGCGCGAGCTGCTCGCCGGTGCGGTGGCGACCTTCGCTCTGATCCCGGAGGTCATCGCATTTTCGTTCGTGGCCGGCGTCGATCCGCAGGTGGGGCTGTATGCCTCGTTCGTGATCTCGGTGGTGATCGCCTTCACCGGCGGGCGCCCGGCGATGATCTCGGCCGCGGCCGGCTCGGTGGCGCTGGTGGCCGCGCCGCTGGTGGCCAGCCACGGCCTGCATTACCTGCTGGCGGCGGGCGTGCTGGCCGGATTGATCCAGATCGTGTTCGGCCTGCTGCGCCTGGGCGTGCTGATGCGCTTTGTCAGCAGCTCGGTGCGCACCGGCTTCGTCAATGCGCTGGCGATCCTGATCTTCAGCGCGCAGCTGCCGCAGCTGGCCGGCGCGACGACCGCGACCTGGGTGATGCTGGCGCTGGGCCTGGTGATCATCTATGGGCTGCCGCGCCTTCCGCTGCCGGGCCTCCAGGCCATTCCCTCGCCGCTGATCTGCATCGTGGCGTTGACGCTGATCACGGCCTGGCTGGGATTGCCGCTGAAGACCGTGGCCGACCTGGGCCAGCTGCCGTCCAGCCTGCCGGGCTGGCACGGGATCGTGGTGCCGCTGGACCTGGACACCTTGCGCATCGTCGCCGGCCCGGCGATCGCCATCGCGATGGTCGGCCTGCTCGAATCGATGATGACCGCGCGCGTGGTCGATGAACTCACCGACAGCCCCAGCAGCAAGAGCCGCGAGTGCGCCGGCCTGGGCCTGGCCAATATCGGCGCTAGCCTGTTCGGCGGCATCGCTGGCTGCGGCATGATCGGCCAGACCGTGGGCAACGTGCGTTACGGCGGGCGCGGCCGGCTGTCGACGCTGTTTGCCGGCGTATTCCTGCTGGTGCTGATGGTGTTGCTCAAACCGTGGGTGTCGCAGGTGCCGGTGGTGGCGCTGGTGGCCATCATGGTGATGGTCTCGGTTTCCACCTTCGACTGGGGCTCGCTGCGCACGCTGGTCACCCATCCACGCCTGTCCACGCTGGTAATGATCGCCACGGTGGTGGCCACGCTGGTCTCGCGCGATCTGTCCATCGGCGTCGGCCTGGGCGTGCTGCTGAGCGCGCTGTTTTTCGCCTGGAAGGCCGCCGGTGCGCTGCAGGTGCAACACCTCGAACAACGCGCCGACGACGGCACGCTGACCCACCGCTATCGCGTGCGCGGCCAGGTGTTCTTCGCCTCGGCCGATGCGTTTGTCGACGCCTTCGATCCGCGCGAGGTCGAAGGCGCGCGGGTCGAGCTGGATGTCAGCGCGGCGCGCTTCTGGGATGTCACCGCATTGGCGGCGCTGGACAAGGTGCGGTCGCGATTCGACCACCATGGATGCGCGGTGCAGGTGATCGGGCTGCACGACGCGGCGCTGCTGCCCGATGCGGTCGGCGACACGCCCGTCTGAGGCGCCTTGGCACAGTGCCGGCGCGGTGCGGCATGCCTTGTCGCCGGTCCTGGAGGCATTGCAGAATCTCGCCACGGGGACAAGGGGATTGGACATGGTGCGGACGATGATGGCGGTGCTGGCCTTGGCCGGCCTGGGTGGCTGTGCCAGCGTGAACAACAAGGTCGTCCTGCCAGGCGGCGACACGGCCGGCCCGCTTGCATTGACCGATGCCACCGGCGCGGACACCTATCCAGGATTCCTGGTGGCGGAGGGAAACATCTACAGCTGCCGTTACGGCATCCACCACCAGTCGCGAGAGGAGTTCGTGCCGGACAAGGCGCGGACCTTCGCGGTGTTGTTGAAGAATGCAGCGCCCGGACTCGATCTGCGGCGGGTCGTGCTGGAGCGGTTCGACGTGTATCACAACTACCGGCTCAAGGCGCTGAGCCGTGTCGGACAGGGCGCCGGCGGCGTGATCGGCGATGCGCTGGTCAGGGCCGGCCGCGTCAACGAGGACGTCTTTACGTTCGACAAGCTCATCATCGACCCGCGACCCGGCCAGTCCAGGCACGAAGGGGAAAATGTGGTGGGCTGCGATGATCGACAGGAAGGCGACTACTACGCTTCCCAGATCAGTGGAGGCCACGACGTGATCGTGACGTGGCTGGGATTTCGCGTGGATGACACGCCCTATCTGATCAAGTCCTATTACCAGTTCCAGCCCGAGACAAAACCGCAGGTCGTGCAGGCGATCGGGGACGCCATGCGGATGACCGTTGCCGGGGCGGCCAGCCGGCTCGCGCCGTCTTCCTGACCTCCGGCTGCCAACTGCATCATGCCAAGCCCCGCGCGCACGTTTCTCACCGCGTCGCAATTCCTGCTCAAGGTCCTGGTGGGCGTGGGGGTGCTGGTGTTTGCACTGCTGCTGGGACGGGCCTTCCAGGCGCGCGGCCAGCCGCCGCTCCAGCCCTGGCACCGGCTGCAGCTGCACGGCGAGGTGACGGCGGGGCAGATCGGGCCGGGCTATACCTGGGCGCAATACGAACAGGCCGAGGCTGCCCTGTTCGCCGAACGCGACCGCGCCCTTGCCGCGCACCCCACGCCCGGCCCGTATCGCTACCAGGCGCAGAGCCATCTGGGCGCCCGTGCCGGCCAGCGCGACTGGAACCGCTCGTATGTGTCCACGCCAGCGCAGATCCGCGGCGGCGTGCTGTTGCTGCACGGCCTGAGCGATTCGCCCTACAGCCTGCGGCACCTGGCCGCGCGCTACGAACAGGCCGGCTTCGTGGTGATCGCGCCGCGCCTGCCGGGCCACGGCACCTTGCCCAGCGGATTGCTGGACGTGCGCTGGGAGGACTGGTCGGCGGTGGTGGAGATGGCCGCGCGCGAACTGCGCCGACGCACCGGCCCGGGCAAGCCGCTGCACGTGGTCGGCTATTCCAATGGCGCCGCGCTGGCGCTGCACTACGCGATGGACGTGGCGGCACGCGATGACGGCCAGCTGCCGCATGCCGATCGCCTGGTCCTGCTCTCGCCCATGATCGGCGTCAGCCGCGGCGCCGCGCTGGCCGGCCTGCTTCCCGTCTTTGGACGACTCGCGTACTTCGAGCAATCGCGCTGGCTGGACAACCTGCCCGAGTTCAATCCGTTCAAGTACAACGGGTTTCCCTTCAACGCCGCGTCCCAGTCGTACGCGCTGACCACGCACGTGCAGGGCCAGGTCCTGCGGCTCAAGTCGCGCGACCAGCTGCGGCGACTGCCGCCGATCCTGGCATTCCAGTCGGTGCTGGACAACACAGTGGACACCGATTCGGTGGTGCATGCGCTGTTCGACCACCTGCCGGCCAACGGCAGCGAGCTGGTGCTGTTCGACATCAACCGCGCCAACCTGCTGGCGCCGCTGCTGACGCCAGCGGCCACCGGCGCGGCCGATACGCTGCGTGCCGATACGCCGCGCCGCTACACGCTCACCTTGATCAGCAACCTGCGGCCGGACACCCTGGAGGTGGGCGAGTCCGTCACCGCGCCCGGCAAGCGCCAGGCGGTGACCCATCCGTTGGCGCTGCAGTTCCCCGCCAGCGTGTATTCGCTTTCGCACGTGGCGCTGCCCTTCCCGATGGACGATGCGCTCTACGGCTTGAGCCCGCGCATGGACGAGGATTTCGGCATCCGCCTGGGCACGGCCACCCTGCATGGCGAGCGCGGCGCGCTGCTGGTCAAGGCCGAGCAGCTGCAACGGCTGAACTGCAATCCGTTTTTTCCCTACCTGATCGCGCGCATCGTGCAGACCTTGCCCAACGACGCGGCCGTCACCGCGACGACCGCGCGCTGAACCCGGCACGCTCGGACGGCGTCAGCGACGACCTGATGCGCGGGATTGACCTGCCGTTAGCGGTTATTTCATGCCGATTCGATGACCCCCGTCCCAGGATGGATGCCTACCTCATCCTTGCAAGCCAGGAGTCGCCATGTCCGTTGTTCCGAAGTCCTTCAATCCCGTCCGTCTGCATGTGGAAGACAGTGGAGGCACGGGCCGGCCGGTGGTGCTGATCCACGGTTGGCCTCTGTCTGCCGCTGCGTGGAGCGAGCAGGTCGGTCCCCTGCGCGAGGCGGGCTATCGCGTGGTCGCGTACGACCGTCGTGGGTTCGGCCGTTCGGACAAGCCGGCCGATGGTTTCGATTACGACCATCTGGCCGATGACCTGGCCGGGGTGCTGAATGATCTGGACCTGCGCGATGCGACGCTGGTGGGATTCTCGATGGGTGGCGGTGAGGTGGCGCGCTACATCAGTCGCCATGGCCAGGAGCGCCTGCACAGCGTGGTGTTTGCCGCCGCGGTTCCGCCTTACATGATGCAGACCGAGGACAACCCGGACGGTCCGCTCACCAAGAGCCAGGCCCAGGGCATGGCGTCGGACCTCAAGGCCGATCGCCACGCTTTCTTCGAAGATTTCACCAAGGGGTTTTTCACCGCGCAAGGCGAGTTGAAGGTCACCCAAGCACAGCAGCAGGAAGCGGTCGCGCTATGCGAACAGTCGGACCAGGCCGCCGCGCTGGGTTGCATGGAGGCCTTCGGCACGACCGATTTCCGCGGGGACCTGACCCGGGTCACCGTACCGACGCTGGTGCTGCATGGTGATGCCGACGGCATCGTGCCGCTGGAGGGTTCGGGCGAGCGTACCCACAAGGCCATCCCGGGCAGCGAGCTGACAGTGATCCCGGGCGCGCCGCACGGATTCAACGTCAGTCATGCCGAGGCATTCAATGGCGCGTTGCTGAAGTTTCTGGCCGAGTAACACACAGCATTGCAAAAATCGCAGAGGCCCCGATGTAATCGGGGCCTCTGCGTGCCGCGTAAGTCGATCAGCGATCTACACTTGCCAATAGTGATTTTCCGACTAGGTCTGGCGCTGGGCTGATCGGCGCAAGCGGTTTGGGGGGCAGGAGCGCAGTTGCCTTGGCGGATGTCACCGCTTCGGGGCACCAGGCCAGGCACGTCGCATAGCGCGAGTCACAATCGGTCTTTCCTGAAGCGACGCATGCCCGGTAGGCGGGAACGCAAGCGTTGCAGTTGGGCAGTGCCTGCGCCTGTCCCGAAAGGCCAAGCACGGCCAGCGGAGTGAGCATCAAGCCCATGACACTAAGACGAAGCTTCATCCTGATCTCTCCTTAGTCGCTCCCTCAGTGGAGCGGTTGCAGCTTGACTCAGATCAAGGCTGCCTACTGTGACGCTACGCCAGCATTCATCCCCGCAGTCCTTGCTTGTCCAGCTTGCGAGGTGCCAGGCCGTGCCATGTCCCGCGACACGCACCGATGTCTGGAAAATCCGGGCGTTTTCCGTGGCCAGTCAACCGCAACACCTCAGTGTTCACGAGGGACAGTGGCGATGGCACCTGCTGCATCGACGGGCTGCCGACGACTTCGGAGGTGCTCCTGGGCAATGGCATGTTCTACGATCCGACCGGTAACGGGATATCGGCCTGAGCCTGCAGCTGCAGGCGTAATTTCGGCGGCCAACAATGACGACATCGTCGAGACACCGTCGCTGTGGTACGGCCAGCCTTCGCATAACCCGGCGGAGCAGGTGGCCAGCGGGTACGCCAAGTTCTGGACGGCCACGACATCAACGCGATGTCCTGCGGGATCTCGCAGGACGACTTAGGTGGCTTTAGCCCGTCGATCCATACCAACGCGCCAACCGATGTGACCGTCACCATCGGCTGCTGCCTGGCGATCGGCATGGGCGGATGTCATGCGCCGTGTACGACGGGGTCGCTTCGGACCTTCCCTTTTTTGTGCCGAAAAACCGGCATGCGGGCATCGCGGCATCGGCATCACTGCCGCGCCGCACAATGACCAAAGGCAAGATCTGGTCGATGATCCTGCGGCCGACCGGAACACGCCCCTGCTTCATGGGCAGGGACCGGACGCGTCGAGGACGCGAGGGCTGGCTTGGAAAGCCACAGGGGGCAAGGCCACTGTGCCGCGTCGGGCGTGCTGCGTCTGCGGGCGGGACTCACCTGGATCAATGAAACAAGGAGTGCTTCATGCAATCACCCGTGCGCCATCTCCGCCTGTCCCTGGCCATCGCCGCGGCCTTGGCTTCCCCCCTGGTCCACGCGCAGGACGCCACGGCCGAGCAGGCGCCCGCAAGTCAGCAGAGCGCGACCACGCTGGATACGGTCGTGGTCAGCGGTACGGCGCAGTTCAAGGGCCTGCGCAAGCGCGATACCAGTTTTTCCATCACCACGGCCACGGCCGAGCAGATGCGCGAAGCAGTGCCGCAGAGCACGGCGGACCTGCTCAAAGTGACGCCCGGTGTCTGGGCCGAACCCAGCGGCGGTGGCACCGGCGCCAACATCTTCGTGCGCGGCATGCCCTCCGAAGGCGATGCACCGTTCGTGACCATGCAGCTGGATGGCTCGCCGCTGTTCCCGCCGCCGACGCTGTCGTTCCTGGAAAACTCCACGCTGTTCCGCATCGACGACACCATCGAGCGGATGGAAGTGCTGCGCGGCGGTTCCAGCCCGATCTTCTCCAACGGCCAGGCCGGCATCACGGTCAACTTCATCCAGAAGACCGGTCAGGACACGCCTGAAGGCAGCGTGCGCCTGACCACCGGCAGCGACAACCTGCAACGCGTGGACGTCTATGCCGGTGGTGCGCTGGGCAATGGCTGGTATGCCAGTGTCGGCGGGTTCTTCCGCAAGACCGACGGCGTGCGCGATCCGCAGTTCGATGCCGACAAGGGCGGGCAGTTCAGTGCAACCCTGTCCAAGCGCTGGGACAGCGGCCAGGTGACCTTCTACGCGCGGCATCTGGACGACAACAATGCTTTTTACACCGCCATCCCGCTGCTTTCGCGCGATAACGGCAACAGCCTGTCCGGATTCCCCGGATTGGATCCGCAGACCGGCACGCTGCTGAGCAACGATTTCCGCAACGTGACGCTGCCGGTCGGTCCCAACGGCGAAACCATCCGCCGCGACCTGGCAGATGGGCGCGGGGTCAACGTCGATCTGTTCGGCGGCGCGCTGGACTGGCAGGTGGGCGACTGGAGCATCGCCGACCGCTTCAACGTGATGGGCGGCGACGCGCCAACCAACGCGCTGTTCACCGGCAATGCGCCGACCACCCTGGCCGATTTCATCGCCGGCAAGGGCGGCACCGGCGTGGGCACCTATACCAACGGCGGCGGCGTGGTCGATCCCAACCAGCAGGTGCTGGAAGCCGGCTGGTGGGTGGTGGACAAGCATCTGTCCTCCTTCACCAACGACCTGCGCCTGAGCCTGGAGCTGTTCACCGGCAACACGCTGACGCTGGGGACGTACTACGCCAGGTATTCCTCGCGCGACACCTGGTACCTGGGCAACAACATGCTGCTGACCGCGCAGAACAACGCGCGCCGGATCGATGTGACCCTGGACGACGGGCGCCAGGTCACCCGCGATGGCTTCACCGGCACTTCGACCTTCGCGCTGCGTGAGGATTTCGAAGGGGAAAACACAGCGGTCTTCGTCGCCGACGAATGGGAACTCAACGCGCGCCTGCGCCTGGACCTGGGCGCCCGCTATGAACAGCAGAAGGTCACCGGCGACGTCCACGACACCGCCACGGTCGATCTGGACGGCAATCCCGATACGCTTTACGACAACAAGACGTCCATCTCGCTTCCCAGCGTCACCCACTTCGACCAGACCGACAAGAAATTCTCCTGGACCGTGGGCTTGAACCTCAAGCTCAGCGAGCAGGTGAGCCTGTTCGGGCGCGCCAACTCGGGCCTGAAGTTCCCCGGTTTCGACAACCTGCGCGACGGCAACAACAAGGTGCAGGAAGTGGACCAGTACGAGCTGGGGCTGAAGTCGGGCAGCCAGCTGTACGACCTGTACCTGACCGCGTTCTACAACGACTTCAAGAACTCGCCGTTCCAGGCGTTCCTGGCCGATGGCAGCAATTTCACCACCGTCGGCGATTCGCGTGCCTATGGCGTGGAAGTGGAAGGCGCGATCCGGCCCTTCGGCGGCTTCGAGCTGGCCGGCACGGGCGTGTGGCTGGACGGCAAGTACAAGAACTACCAGGAGTTCACCGGCAACCAGGTCATGCGCCAGCCCAAGAAGCAGTTCCGCCTGACGCCGAGCTATTACTGGATGCTGCCCTTCGGTGACCTCAAGCTGTTTGCCACCTACTCCTACGTGGGCGACCGCTTCGCCGACCTGGCCAATGCGCAGAAGTTGCCGTCCTACGACATGGTCGATCTTGGTGCGAGCCTGCACGTGGGCGACCACTGGGAGGTCACCGCCAGCGGCAGCAACGTCACCGACGAGCTGGGCCTGACCGAGGGCAACGTGCGCGTGCCGGGCGGGGCGACCAATGGCGTGTTCATGGGTCGGCCGATTGCCGGCCGCCAGTACCAGATGTCGCTGGCCTATCGCTGGTGATCCAAGCGCGGCACCAGCCAATGCGAAGCCGCTCCCGTAAAGCCGAGCTTGCTCGGCTGCTGTCCGGTCTGGGCCTCGAAAACGCTCCGGCCGAGCTCCAGGAGGAAAACGGCATCGCTCTACAGGGGGCAGCCGCTTCGGCGGCGATGAGGCGCAACCGATAAAGCGTCATCGCCGCTGAGACGGCTCCCACGCCGGCAGCGTTGCGTTTCACCCCATCCATTCCACACGACGTGGCAGGCTTGCGTCCTGGCCATACCTGCGAGTCCCATGAAACCGACGCGCCCTTCGCTCTACTGCAGCTTGCTATGGGTCTTCTCAGGCACGCTGGCCTCCTGTGCCAGCGCGCCGCGCCAGGCCGCGTCCTCGTCCGCAGTGCCGGCTGCCGTCGCATCGCCGGCCACCGCGCCGCCCACGCCCGACCAGCTGTATCCGCACCTGTTCGATGCCATCCAGACCGGCCAGGTATTCGAAGACCAGAAGCATTTCGTCGACATGGCCGCCAGGCGGGATCCGGCACGCATCGAGGCCGATTACCTGGCCGCGCGCGACACGCCGGGCTTCGCGCTGAAGGCGTTCGTGGCCGAGAACTTCGCCGAGGATCCGCCGATCCAGGTCCCGGCGATCCGCCAGGACACCTCGCTGCGCGCGCATATCGATGGCCTGTGGCCGGTGTTGACCCGCAGCTTCAAGGACATCCCGCCGCACAGCAGCGCTCTGGCGCTGCCCGAGCAGACCGTGGTGCCGGGCGGACGCTTCCGCGAGGTCTACTACTGGGATTCGTACTTCACGATGCTGGGCCTGTCCGAAAGCGGGCATGTCGACCTGGCGCAACAGATGCTGGCCAACTTCGCCTACCAGATCGACACCTACGGCCATATCCCCAACGGCACGCGCAGCTATTACCTGAGCCGCTCGCAGCCGCCGTTCTTCGCCTGGATGGTCAGCGACGAGGCCGCGCGCAGCGGCGAAGCGGTCTATCGCCGCTACCTGCCACAACTGCAGGCCGAGTACGCCTACTGGATGCGCGGCAGTGCCGCGCTCAAGCCCGGCGATGCATCGGCGCGTGTGGTCAGGCTGGCCGACGGCAGCGTGCTCAACCGCTACTGGGACGACCGCGATACCCCGCGCCAGGAAGCCTGGGCGCACGACATCAAGACTGCCGCGCAGGTGCGCGGCACGCGCCCGGCGGGCGAGGTCTATCGCGACCTGCGCGCGGCGGCCGAGTCGGGCTGGGATTTCTCCAGCCGCTGGTTCGACGATCCGCAGCAGCTCTCCAGCATCCACACCACCCAGATCGTGCCGGTGGACCTCAACAGCCTGATGTATCACCTCGAAACCACGCTCGCCGCGGCGTGCAGGGTGCAGCCACAGGCGTGCACGATCGACTACGGCGCCCGTGCCGATGCACGCAAGCGCGCTGTCGAGCAGTTCCTGTGGAACCCCAGGGGCTACTACGCCGATTACGACCTGCGCACCAAAGCGCCGCGCGCCCAGGTGACGGCGGCCACGGCGTTCCCGTTGTTTGCCGGCATCGCTTCGCCCACGCGCGCCGTGCAGACCGCCAAGACCATCCAGGCCCAACTGCTGCGTCCCGGCGGCATCGCCACCACGGCCGTGCGCAGCGGCCAGCAGTGGGATGCACCCAATGGCTGGGCGCCGCTGCAGTGGGTAGCCGTCGATGGCCTGCGCCGCTACCGGCAGGATGCGCTGGCCGAGAAGATCGGCCGCGGCTATCTGGGACGCGTGCAGGCGGTGTTTGAGCGCGAACACAAGTTGACCGAAAAGTACGACGTGGACGCCACCGGTACGGCCAGCGGCGGCGGGGGCGAATATCCCAACCAGGACGGCTTCGGTTGGACCAATGGCGTCACCCTGCGGCTGCTGGATCTCTACGGCCCGCCTGCGCCCGGCAGCAAGCGCTGAACGCGCCGATGCTGCCGTAAAACCGCCAGCGTCGTCCCCGAGCTGACGCCACCACGCCGCATACTGTGCACCGTCGCCCGCACATGCCTGCGTGGGCAGGTCTTCAAGGTGCGGGAATCGCGATGTTCAAGGGTGTGCTGCTCGGTTTCGCGTGCTACGCGGCCTATTCCATCAGCGATGCGTTCGTGAAGCTGCTGGAAGGGACGCTGCCGTCGTACGAACTGGTGTTCTTCGGTGCGTTGTTGATGCTGACCGCGGTGCCGTTCCTGAAGAAGCCCGATGACCGCTGGCGCGAGGTGGTGATGGCCAAGAAGCCGGCCATCTGGCTGCTGCGCGCCTTCTGCGGTGCCACCGGCAACCTGACCTCGGTGATCGCCTTCACCCATCTGTCGATGGCCGAGGCGTTTGCGCTGATTTTCCTGATGCCGATCTTCGTCACCGTCTTGTCGGTGCTGCTGCTGCGCGAGGAAGTGCACTGGCGCCGCTGGACGGCGGTGGTGGTGGGCTTCATCGGCGTGCTGGTCGTGCTGCGCCCCGGCTTCCGCCAGCTCAGCGAAGGCCATGTCGCGGCGATCGTCTGCGGCCTGACCGGCGCGGTCAGCGTGATCAGCCTGCGCATGGCAGGCCCTGACGAAAAACGCATCACCCTGTACGGCGCAGGCGTGATCGGCCCGCTGGTGATGGGCGGTCTGTTGATGCTGCCGTATTTCGTCTGGCCCACCGCCTGGCAGTGGCTGATGATCGCCGGCTACGGCCTGCTGGCCGGACTGGCCGCGATCCTGATGATGTATTCCACCCGCCTGGCGCCGGTGAGCGCGGTGGCGCCCACCCAGTACAGCCAGATGCTGTGGGCGATCGGCTTCGGCTACTGGCTGTTCCACAGCAAGCTGGACTGGATCACCGGCATCGGCATCGCCTTGATCCTGGGTTCGGGCCTGGTCACCTTCATCCGCTGGGGCCAGGTCACCACCTGGCGGCGCCGGACGCGGATCGTCTGACGCCGCCGGCGCGGCCTACCTGGCAACCACACTGGTGCCGCTGGGCACGACATAACAGGCGGTCGCCTTGGTGCATGCCTCGGCGTTGATCTCGGCGATCTGGCGGGCCAGGTACTGCTCGGGCGAGAGGTTCATCGCGTTGCGATAGGCGTTGTCGGCGTCGGCCATGGCCTTCTGTTCCTTGGCGCGCTGCAGCTCGGCATTGGTGGCTTCCACCAGCGTCTTGACCCGTTGCTGCTGGGCGGCGGTGAGATTCATCTGCTGTAGCACATCCGGATTGGGTTTGGCCCGGCCCAGGGTGATGTTCATGATCTCCACGTCCAGGCCCTGATCCCTGACCACCTTGCGGATGGCGTCGGTTACTGCGTCGTCGATGCGCTGGGCAGTGGCGACGTCGCTCATCATGCTGGTCATGTCGAAGCGCTTGACCTGGTCGCGCACGATGGCCGCGTACTGGCTGCGGATGTTGTTCTTGAACCAGTCCGGGCCGAACTTGCGCAGGAGCTTGGGCGCGTTGGTCACCCGGTACTGGATGGTGGTTTCGAAGTCCAGCAGGATGTTGTCCGACGAGGAGAAATCATCGAACGACACCGCCAGCACCTGCGGGCTGACATCGACCACCAGGGCATCGGTGGTGAGCCAGGTGTAAGCCAGGCCGGGCTTGATGGTCTCGTCGCGGATGCCGCCATCGCCGAAAATGCGTGGGCGGTCGATCAGGACCGCTTCCTGCCCTGGATCGACCTTGACCACGGTGCAGCCGGTGATGCTGGCCAGGCAGGCCAGGGCAAGCAGTGTCTTGTGCATTGAATCCCCGTTCGAAGTCCGTTCGTCCATCCCGCGCCTCCCCGGCGGCGGGTCGCACGATCATAAGCGAGCCGTCCGCGTGGATGCGGCGTTGTCCTACGCCCCGGCGCGGACTGCGCCGATCGCCCAGGCAGTCGTGTAAGGCGATGCTGGTGGCCGACCAAGGAGGACCTTCCCATGCGCAGAGCGATACTGCTGATCATCGTATGGTGGTGCGCCGCACTCGCGCATGCCGCTGAGCCGCCGCGCTTGATGCTGGCGACGGGGTATCACGGACACGTGGCAGTGGCCGACTACCTGGTCAGCGAGAAGCTCGATGGCGTGCGCGGGCGCTGGGACGGGCAGGCGCTGTGGACGCGGGGTGGGGAACGGATCAATGCGCCGCCGTGGTTCACGCAGGGCTGGCCCAGGGTGCCGCTGGATGGCGAGCTATGGATCGCGCGCGGGCAGTTCGATACGGCCAGCGCGTTGATCCGCACCGGCAATCCGCAGGATCCGGCATGGCGCGGCCTGCACTTCATGCTGTTCGACCTGCCCACGCACGCCGGTCCGTTTGAAGCGCGCGTGGCCCGGATGCAGGCGTTGGTGGAGACCAGTGCCAGTCCACAGCTGCGGATGGTGGCGCAGCGAAGGTTCGAGAACGTGGCCGCGCTGGATGCGCAATTGGCCCGGGTCGTGGCCGCGGGCGGGGAGGGACTGATGCTGCATCGGCGCGACGCGCATTACCTGGTCGGGCGCAGCGACGCGCTGCTCAAGTACAAGCCCTACCAAGACGCCGAGGCCCGCGTGGTCGCCCATGCCGGCGGCAAGGGCAAGTACGCGGGCAAGCTCGGCGCCCTGCTGGTGCAGCTGCCGGACGGCCGCCTGTTCCGGATCGGCGGCGGCTTCACCGATGCCCAGCGCGCCGCGCCGCCGCCGGTGGGCGCGTGGGTGACCTACCGCTACAACGGGCTGACCTCCAAAGGGCTACCGCGCTTTGCCCGCTTCCTGCACGTGCGCGACGAATTGCCCCCACCGGATCCGCTCCCATGAAGCATGCCGCGCCTTAACCAATGTTTTGCATCCGCTGACGCAGACTCGCCGCTTCGACTTGGGAGGGGAGAATGCGATGCGCGTTGCAGTGATGGCCGCCGTGGTAGCGGTCGGCGTGTGTGGGTGCAAGCCGGCCGAAGCGCCTCAGGCGACGGACCCACCAGCCTCCGCGTCCCAGACGCCGGCCGCGAGCGTGCCGGGTGCCAAACCGCACGTGGCAGCCAGCGAGTTCGGCAAGCTGCCCGACGGTCGCGCGGTGCAGAAGTTCACCCTGGACAACGGCCAGGGCATCACCGCCTCCATCCTGACCTACGGCGGCATCATCCAGTCGCTCAACGTGCCCGACCGCAACGGCAGGACCGATGACGTGGTGCTGGGTTACGACACGCTGGACGGGTATCTGAAGGACGGCGCGAGCGTCAACACCAACTTCGGCGCGTTGATCGGCCGTTACGGCAACCGCATCGCCAAGGGCAAGTTCAGCCTGGACGGCAAGGCCTACCAGATCCCGCCCAACAACAACGGCAACGCACTGCACGGCGGCCCGGAAGGTTTCGCCACCAGGCTGTGGGAGGCCACGCCGGCTGCCGACGGCACGCCTTCGGTGGCGCTGCACTACCGCTCGGCCGATGGCGAGATGGGCTTCCCGGGCAACCTGGACGTCACCGTGGTTTACACGCTGGAAGCCGACGGCCTCAAGCTCGAGTACAAGGCCACCACCGACAAGCCGACCGTGCTCAACCTCACTAGCCACGCTTACTTCAACCTGGCCGGTGCGGGCGCCGAGTCGGTGCTGGAGCATCAGGTGCAGATCAATGCCGGCCAGTACACGGCGGCCGATGCGCAGCTGATCCCGACCGGCAAGCTGGTGTCGGTGGAAGGCACGCCGCTGGACTTCCGCACTCCGCAGGCCATCGGTGCGCGCATCCATGAGGACAACCCCGACCTCAAGCACGCCGAGCCCAAGCGGGGCGGCTACGACTTCAACTGGGTACTGGACAAGGCCGGGGCGGACACGCCGGCGGTGGTGGTGGAGGAGCCCACCTCGGGCCGGGTCATGTCGGTCTACACGACCGAGCCGGGCATGCAGATGTACACGTCCAATTTCATCGACCGCATCGACGGTGGCAAGGGCGGCAAGACCTACCTGCACTGGAGCGCACTGGCACTGGAGGCCCAGCACTTCCCGGACAGCCCCAATCAGCCGGCGTTCCCCAGCACCCGCCTGGACCCGGGCCAGACCTACACGCAGACCACGGCTTACCGCTTCAGCGTGGCCAAGTGAGCATCAAGTCTGGTGGGTTGCGCGTGGCCGCGCCTGCCAGGCATCACAGTGATGCTGCTTTTGCCTTGAAAGCGCGATGGTTGGCGACCGCCAGCACCACCGAATATGCGATGAAGCCCAGTCCCAGGATCGCAGTGAACCCATTGGCACCACGCCCGAAGACACCGTAGCCGGCGAAGACCAGGCCCATGAACGCGGTGAACGCAGGCACCACGTACCAGGTCCGGGGTGCGAGCTGGTTGACCTGGGTATTTCTCGAGATGAGCGCGTGGATGCGTTCGACCGCCGGTTCGTGCAGGTCGCGGCAGGCAAGTCCGTGGCCGAGATCGGTCAGGCAATCCGGACACAGCGCTTTGCTGCAGTGCTTGCACAGCCCGACAGATCCCCGGTCATGATGGTTGAAACACTGCATGCGGCTCGTCCTTCCTGGGCGAAAAGAAGAGCGTAGCAGCGGCGCTAATGCGTGGCGTAATGCGCCAGAAACATGTCCACCGACGACTCGGCGACCTGCTGTTGCTGTGCGCGTGTCAACGCTGGCTGGCCCATCGTCAGCTGCGGCCAGAAGGCGAACCCCTTCATCAGGCTCTGCAACTGGTGGGACGCGAACACCGGGTCAGCCGGGCGCAGACGGCCGTCGGCCATCGCATCGCCGATCCAGCGGGTGATGCCTTCCTCCTTGTCGCCCAATCGGGAGACCATGTCGCGGGCGCGCTCCGGGGCATGGATCGCCTCGGCAATGGCCACGCGCGCCAGGTCGACGAAGTGCGCGTCCTCCAGCATCCGCAGCTTCTGCTGCATCAGTGTGAGCAGCTGGCTGCGCAACGGCTGGTTGGCCACGTAGGCCTGCTCGTCCAACGCCGCGGCCTTGCCCCACAGTTGCACCAGGATCTCGGCGAACAACGCGTCCTTGCTGGGGAAGTGGTTGTAGACCGTGCGCTTGGAGACGCCGGCCTCGGCGGCGATGCGGTCCATGCTGGTCGCATCGAACCCCAGCGTGCGGAAGGCCTCGATCGCGGCCTGCACAATGGCCTGACGCTTGCGGTCGGTCAGGCGCTGCGGCGCATCGTCGGAGCGGGTGGGAGACATGGTGCGGATTTTACACTGTGCAGTTTACTTTCACGAAGATGGAACTACACTGTGTAGTGTAATTTCAGCCCCGCTCCCTGGTCCCCAGCCAGGCCGGCGGTGTCTTCCTCCCACCGGATCGCTTCCATGAACGTCTGCACCCTTCGCAGCCGCGTGTCCCCGCCCAAGATGGACTACTCGGACTCGCCGCAGTATCGCGGTGGCCGCTTCCGCAACCAGGTGCCGACGCCGCCGACGGGCCTGGCCAAGTCGCTCAGGCTGATCTGGAACATGCTGCTGCACAAGCCGCGCACCACGGTGCCCGCCGAGCCCATCGAGGTTGCGCCGCTGACCCGCGCCCAGCTGCTGGCCGCACCGGATCGCAGCCTGTTCCGTCTGGGGCATTCAACCGTGCTGCTGAAACTGCGCGGGCATTTCTGGATCACCGATCCGGTCTTTGCCGAACGCGCCTCGCCGTTCACGTGGATGGGCCCCAAGCGCTTTCACGCGCCGCCGATCGCGCTGGCCGATCTGCCGCCGCTGAAGGGCGTGATCCTGTCGCACAACCACTACGACCATCTGGACCGCGACACGGTCCTGGCGCTGGCGGCTACCACCGAACATTTCCTCACACCGCTGGGCGTGGGCGATGCGTTGATCGGCTGGGGCGTGCCGGCGCACAAGGTGCAGCAGCTGGACTGGTGGCAGGGCACGCAGGTCGATGGGTTGCGCCTGGTGGCCACGCCGGCGCAGCATTTTTCCGGGCGCGGCCTGCACGATGCCAACGCCACGCTGTGGGCATCGTGGGTGCTGATCGATGACGAGGTGCGCGTGTTCTTCAGCGGCGACAGCGGCTATTTCGATGGCTTCAAGGCGATCGGCGAGCGCTACGGGCCGTTCGATGTGACCTTCATGGAAACCGGCGCCTACGACCCGCAGTGGCCGCACGTGCACATGCAGCCCGAGCAGTCGCTGCAGGCGCATCTGGACGTGCAGGGGCGCTGGATGATGCCGATCCACAACGGCACCTTCGACCTGGCGATGCATCCGTGGTTTGAACCGTTCGACCGGATCAGCGCGTTGGCCGCCGCGCGGGGCGTGTCGCTGACCACGCCGGTGATCGGTGAGCGGCTCGATCTGCAGCAGCCGGCGCCAGGATCGGCGTGGTGGCATCAGAGGACCTAGGTCGATGGCACCACGATTGGATCGATGCCCGGGTTGCGCATCGGCGTGCAAGGGACATCAGGCATTCCCGCCTCCGATCACACCCGTTGTCGGGCAAGAAAATCCCGCAGCAGGGCGTTGAATGCCTCGGGGTGTTCCAGCGGCGGGAAGTGGCCGCAATCGGGCAGGACCACCAGCCGCGCATGGCCCATGCGGTCGACGATCTGCTGACCGGCGGCCGGCGGTGCGCTGGCATCGTCCGCACCGGCGACCACCAGCGTGGGACAGGTCAGTGAAGCAATCGCTTGGTCCAGCGACAGGCCCGCCACCATCTCCCAGAGCTGGGCATGAAACGCCGGGTCGCGACCCAGCAGCAGCTTGGTCAGCCGGTCGCCAACCTCCGGGCGCGCCGCCAGGAAGGCAGCAGGAAACCAGCGCGCCAGGTGGAGCGGTGCGATGCCCTTCATGCCAAGCGTGCGTGTCGTGTCCGCGCGCTGGCGCAGGATGTCCCTGACCGGATCGGCGAACGTGCAGGAGGTGGCGACCAGCGTGAGGGAGCGCACCTGCTCCGGTGCGGTGGTTGCCAGGGCCTGCGCGATCATGCCGCCCACCGAGATGCCGACGACATCGGCCGGTCCGGCCCGCAGCGTGGTGATCAGCTCGGACAGCGCCTGTGCAAAGGCGGCCAGCGTCGGAGGCTGTTCGCTGCGCGGTGAGAGCCCGTGGCCGGGCAGGTCGATCGCAATCACGTCGTGATCGCGCGCCAGTGCCTGGATCTGGTGGTCCCACACCGAAAGATCCAGCCCGAGGGCATGCAGGAACAGCAACGGCGCGCCGCCGCGCGGGCCGGTCCTGATCATGTTGAGGGAAGGGGGAGCGTCGCTCATCTGTAGCCCTTGGAAGCTGCACGCCAGCCTAGTGACATTGCATGGGCCTGGCAGCCTGATCACGCGGACGCAGTGTGCCGCCGGTGGCGTGCGCGCCATGCAGGGCATGCCGCAATCTTCCGGTGCGGTGTTGCAATGACCGGTGCATCGGCGATCATGCCGGCAGCTCGAACGTCAGGCCATGCGCATGGAACATCCGGTCCTCAACCGGCGGCAGGAACAACTGGTGGCGCTGGTGCGCCAGCAGGGCTATGCCGAGGTGGATGGGCTGGCCACGCAGTTCGAAGTGACCCAGCAGACCGTGCGTCGCGACCTGGCACTGCTGTGCGAGGCCGGTCTGCTGCGCCGCTACCACGGCGGTGTCAGCCTGCCGTCCAGCGTGGAGAACATGGCCTACACCACGCGCAAGTCGTTGCTGGCCGAACAGAAGCGCCATATCGCCACCGAACTGGCCAGGCACATTCCCAACCAGGCCTCGCTGTTCATCAACCTGGGCACGACCAACGAGGATGTCGCCGCGGCATTGATGCAGCACCAGGGCCTGCGCGTGATCACCAACAACCTCAATGTCGCGGTGATGATGAGCGCCAATCCGAGCTTCGAGGTGATCGTCGCCGGTGGCATGGTCCGCGCGCGCGACCAGGGCGTGACCGGGCAGCCGACCATCGACCTGGTGCGCCAGTTCACCGTCGACTTCGGCGTGATCGGCATCTCCGGGATCGAGCCGGACGGCACCCTGCTGGATTTCGATTTCCAGGAAGTGCGCGTGGCCCAGGCCATCGTCGAGCACTCGCGCCAGGTATTCCTGGCCGCCGATGCCAGCAAGCTGGGACGCAACGCCTTGTGCCGGCTCGGGCCGATCTCGCTGGTCGATGACTGGTTCACCGATCGCGCGCCGCCGGACGCGTTGGCCGAGGTGCTGGTCCAGGGCGGCACGCGGGTCCACGTGGCGACCGGTTGACCGCTGTGTAGGCTTTCGGATGTTCGTTTTTGTTCTATTTCGGTGAAATACACCGGCCTCCACGCCAAACAGTGTTCGAATATCGGCCTTCGACCAACTGACTAGGCCGAATTTGCGGGGCTTGAGCGCTCGTCACGGGATGTTCGAAAATGTTCGTTTAAGATTCCTCTCGTGCCGCTCCAGCCGGATCGGCGCGATTTGAAGGGCGCGCCCTGGTCTGCGCCCGGCGAGAGGAGTCGGCAGGATGGCGGATCGGTTTGATGTACTGGTGGTAGGCGGCGGCATCAATGGCGTGGGCATTGCGCGTGACGCGGTTGGCCGCGGCCTCAAGGTCTGCCTGTGTGAACGCGACGATCTGGCGGCGCATACCTCCAGTGCCAGCACCAAGCTGATCCACGGCGGTCTGCGCTATCTGGAGCAGTACGAGTTCGGCCTGGTCGGCAAGGCGCTGGCCGAACGCGAAGTGCTGCTGCGCATGGCGCCGCACATCATCTGGCCGCTGCGTTTCGTGCTGCCGCATCAGCCGCACCTGCGGCCGGCCTGGCTGATCCGGATCGGGATGTTTCTCTATGATCACCTCGGCGGCGGCAAACGCACGCTGGAAGGCTCGCGCAAGCTGGATCTGCGCACGCACGCGGTCGGCACGCCGCTGCGCGACGAACTGACCACCGGCTTTGCCTATTCCGATGCCTGGGTGCAGGACGCGCGCATGGTGGTGCTCAACGCCATGGATGCGGCCCAGCGCGGCGCCACTGTCTACACCCGCACCCGCTGCGTCAGCGCCCGTCGCCATGCCGATCACTGGGTGGCAGAACTGGAAAACGCACAGGGCGAGCGCTTCACCATCGAGGCCGAGATGCTGGTCAACGCCGCCGGCCCGTGGGCGGTGGACTTTCTCGACGAGGTCGCCAGCGTCAGGCACGAGTACGCCCTGCGCCTGGTCAAGGGTAGTCACATCGTGGTGCCGAAGATGTTCGACCACGACCACGCCTATATCTTCCAGCAGCCGGACCGGCGCATCGTGTTCGCGATTCCGTATGAGCGCGACTTCACGCTGATCGGCACGACCGACGCGGAGTACCACGCCGATCCGTCGCAGCCGAAGATCAATGATGAAGAAGTGGCCTACCTGTGCGAGGCGGTCAATCGCTACTTCAAGCAGGCGATCACGCCGGCCGATGTGGTCTGGACCTACAGCGGCGTGCGACCGTTGCTGGAAGACGAACAAGACAATGCCTCCGAGGTCTCGCGCGACTATCAGCTCGAGGTCGATGCCAAGGCTGCGCCGCTGCTAAGCGTGTTCGGCGGCAAGCTCACCACCTATCGCAAGCTGGCCGAGCAGGCCGTGGACAAGATCGTTGCCCAGCTCGGGCGCAAGGGGCCAGCGTGGACGGCCGAAGGTGCGCCGCTGCCGGGCGGCGAGCGCCGCGACTTCGAGGCGTTGCTTGCCGACGTCCGCGCCGCCAGGCCGTGGCTGCCGGCCGACATGGCCTGGCGCCTGGTTCGCAACTACGGCACGCGTGTCGAGGCGATCCTGGGCAACGCCTCGACGCTGTCGGCGCTGGGCGAACACTTCGGCGCGGACCTCTACATGGCTGAGGTCTCGTATCTGCGCGACCACGAATGGGTCGTCCAGGCCCATGACCTGCTCTGGCGTCGCAGCAAGCTCGGCCTGCGACTGACGCCGGCCCAGCAGCAGCGCCTGGCGGAGGTGCTGCAGCAGCATGCGCCCGCGCCGGTGGCGCGCATCGCCGGGTGAGGCATCGGCGCGCCGCGCCGTCATTCCAACGTGCCGGCCGAGCGGGCCGGGCCCATCAACGTCATCACCGGGAGGTCGCTGGCATGGTCAAGGATTCAAACGCAGTCGATGTGTGTGACGCCGCAGGAGGCGCGCGATGAATCGCCAGTTCCTGGGTGAACTCATCTCCGAAGCGGTGGCGGTGATGATCGTCATCGCCTTCGGCGATTCGGTCGCCGCGATGTACACGCTCTACGATCCCAGCCCATACCAGAACGCCTACTGGGGTGTGTGCATCGCCTGGGGCCTGGCGGTGACGCTATCGATCTACGTCACCGGTTCGGTGTCCGGCTGTCATGGCAATCCGGCGGTCACGCTGGCGCTGGCGCTGTATCGGGGCTTTTCGTGGAAGAAAGTGCTGCCGTATTGGGGGGCGCAGGTGATCGGTGCCTTCGTGGGCGCGGCCATCGTCTACACGTTGTACGCGCCGGTGATCGACCACTTCAACCAGGCCCAGCAGCTCACTCGCGAAGGCGGCGGCGCGGCGGGCGTGTTCTTCACCCATCCGGGCCTGGCAATCACGCCCATGGATGCGCTGAAGAACCAGGTCATCCTGACCGCGTTCCTGATCTTCGGCATCTTCGCCATCACCGAGCACTACAACGAAGCCGCGCCAACGGCTAATTCCGGTGCGCTGATGATCGGCCTGCTGGTGGCCACCATCGGTGCCTCGATGGGCTACCTGGAGGCGTGGGCGCTCAATCCGGCGCGCGACTTTGGGCCGCGCGTGTTTGCCTACTTCGCCGGCTGGAACCAGGCGGCGTTTCCCTCGCCGGGCAACTACTGGTGGATTCCCATCGTCGGTCCACTCATTGGCGGCGTGGTCGGCGGGGTGGCCTACCAGTGGCTGATCTATCCGTTCCTGCCTGCGCGCCAGCGTGCGCTGCAGCAGGCGGCACAGGACCGACAGTCCTGACGCGCGCTTCAGTTCAGACCTTTCATCCTTGACGCCGGCTGGCGCTCGCAGCGCCGCCGACCATGACATGCAGGAGTTTTCGATGGACAAGAAATACGTGTTGGCGATCGATCAGGGAACCACCAGTTCGCGCGCCATCCTGTTCGACCACGACGGCCGCATCGCGGGCATGGCCCAGCGCGAGTTCGAGCAGATCTTCCCGCAGCCGGGCTGGGTGGAACACAACCCGCGCGAGATCATGACCAGCGTCTACACCACGATCACCGAGTTGCTCAACAACGCCAATGTCGACATCAACGACATCGCCTCGATCGGCATCACCAACCAGCGCGAGACCGCGGTGGTCTGGTCGCGCGACACCGGCCGGCCGATCGCGCCGGCGATCGTCTGGCAGGATCGACGCACCTCCGGCACGTGCGAGGCGCTGCGGCTGCGC
>JBIIHJ010000434.1:0-2814 GCA_044235875.1 Pseudoxanthomonas sp. | reverse complement strand
CGTTGTCCTCCAGCTCGACCTGGGCGCCGAAGAACACCGCCTTCGGGTCGGAAGGCGCCCCGGCCACCACGCGCAATGCCTCCAGGCGCTTGCTCAGGTAGCGCACGCGGCGGTCGATCTCGCCCAGCTGCTTCTTGCGATACGTGTACTCGGCGTTCTCCGACCGGTCGCCTTCGGCCGCTGCCGCCGACAGGGCGCGGACCACCTCTGGGCGGCGCACGCGCCACAGGTCGTCCAGCTCGGCCTTGAGTACGGCATGGCCGGCGGGCGTGATCAGGGCGGTGCTTTTTTCGGCAGGTGGGCGCCAACGACTCATGCGGAACAGCGTCTTGCAACCGGAGCGCCTGATTTTACGCCGCGCGGCGCCTGTGCCGTGGCGGGTGCCGACGGCAGCCTGCCTGCGCGCAGGACGAAGCGGGCATCGCCGCGGCGGTTTCTACCGTGTCGGCCTGCGCCGGGACCCAAGCGCCTTCGGCAAGGCCATCCCTTTGCGCTTCATCGATGCCTTCAACAGCGACGGCCGGGGTACGTGGGTCGGTGCGGTGGCCGCGGTCAACGGGTTCGCCGACGTTAGGGCGATCGGCAGGTGCCTCCCGGCACCGGACACCCGGCGTCATGTCCTTGCGCCAGCCAGAAGCTTCCGGCGGATGGCAGAACCGGTTTGCCGAAGGCACCGAGGCTTTTGCGCATGGTATGGCGCTGCCAGGCGGGAGGACCGCGCTCCAGGTATTGCGACATCTTCAATCAAGATCTGATCGGCGCCGGCGATACTGCCGCCGCCGCAAGAGCCGAACGCGTATTCCCGCGATGGCCTGCAGCGACCCGGGCGATGCTGGTCCGGGCCAGGCGAACCCGCCGCGCGTTGACCGATGCCGATCGTTGTCGCTCGTGCTGACCGAGACGTCCTTCGATCCACCGCGACATGGCGCCAATGCACCGCATCAGCCGCTTTGGGCTGCGCAGTGGCTGCACCGCGTCGGCTTCGATTGCGATGCCGCCATCGGGGCGCAGCGAGCGGCAGTGCCGAAGCCGCGCCGGCGCGCGGCGCGATGATCAGCGCATGCGCTTGAAGGTGTAGGTGCCGTCCTGGCTGTGCAGTTCATCGGCCGAGACCACGTCGAAGCGCACGTCCTGTGCAGCCTTGTCTTGCGGATCCAGCAGCAGCACGCCAGGACCGGCGGCTGACCAGGTGCCGCTGCTGCTGAGCTGGGCGCCGCCGGCGCTCAGGGTCTGGGTGTAGGCGCCGTCTGCTTCGATGACCAGCTTGGAGGCGTTGCCTTCGAACTCACCGGCCAATGCTTTGCTGTCGATGACCACCCCGGCCTTGTCGGTGACTTCGGCCGCCGGTGCCTGATCCACGGCGCTGACGGCGTCGGTGCCGGGAGCAGCCGGCGCGCTGGTCGCAACGGCATCGGTCTGCGGCGGCGTGGACGCCTGCGGCGATTCGGCGGGTTTGCATGCCACCAGCATGCTCAGCAACAGCGATAAAAAGAATGTACGGAACGACATCATGTTTTTCCCTTGGTGGCGCGTCTGAGGATCATGCCATTGTCGCGTTCGTCTGCAGCTGTGCATTGTCCGCCGTCCTGACTCAGGGATACCGCGTCTCCCTCAATACGAAAGCCATACCAATTCTCGTCTTCATATTGAAGCGGCGGCTCACGCATCAGGATCAGGCAGCTACCCGCGATTTCGTCGATCCACCAGCTACCTGTTACAACTTCCTCAGCACCTTTGCCACGATCGCAGCGCGTGCTCAAGCTGTATCGATTGTTGGCTTGGATGTGCAGGTTCGCACTCTTGTATTCACAGGCAGTTTTCTTATTCATCCAGTCTCGCACATAGCCTTTGTAGTGACCGGCGAGCTGCGGCTGCCGCTCCTTGGGCCAATCGCTGACGTATTTTTCAGTTGATCCTGCTGCGCCTGCCGAAAACATCGCAGCGATACAGAAAGACAGCATCCACGTCTTCATGGCTAAGCTCCTTTTACAAGCCAATGTGAGGCCGGTTAGCTTCCCTTTCTGCCGAACAAGCTCCCGAGCACGCCGCGCAGGATCTGGCGGCCGACCTGGTTGCCGACGGTGCGGGCGGTCTGCTTGGCCATGGCTTCGACCAGGCCCTGACGGCGACCGGTGCCGAACAGGATGCCCTTGGCCATCTCGCCGAACCCGTTGCCGTTGTCCGACGACCTGGCGGCCGGCGCATCGGGCTGGGCGGCGGGCGCCTTGGCCTGTTCTGTCGCCGCATCGGCGCGCTTGAGCAGCAGTTCGGCGGCCGATTCGCGGTTGATCGCGGTGTCGTACTTCAGGCCGACCGGGCTGCCGGCGCGGACCCGGCTGCGTTCGGCCTCGTCAATCGCGCCCATGCGGCAGCGTGGCGGGGCCACCAGGGTCTGCTGCACCGGCATCGGGATGCCCTTGTCCTGCAGCGTGGATATCAACGCTTCGCCGGTTCCCAGCGAGGACAGCGTGCGGGCGACGTCCAGCTTGGGATTGGGGACGAAGGTCTCGGCCGCTGTGCGCACGGCCTTCTGGTCGCGCGGAGTGAAGGCGCGCAGCGCGTGCTGGATGCGGTTGCCCAACTGGCCCAGGATGTTGTCGGGCACGTCGTCGGGAAACTGCGAGCAGAAGTACACGCCCACGCCCTTGGAGCGGATCAGGCGCACGACCTGCTCGATGCGCTGCTGCAGCGCCGGCGGGGCATCGTCGAACAGCAGGTGCGCCTCGTCGAAGATGAAGACCAGCTTGGGCTTGTCCAGGTCGCCGACCTCGGGCAAGTTCTCGAACAATTCCGACAGCAGCCACAGCAGGAAGG
>JBIIHJ010000466.1:0-9180 GCA_044235875.1 Pseudoxanthomonas sp. | reverse complement strand
CGGCGGCAATGCTGATCACCGGTGCGCCCGCGGTCTGGGTCAACGCGACGCTGGTAGGAGTCACCGGCACGCCGCCCAGACGGTCGTTCGACAGGACATTGCCCGCCGCCGTGCCGCCGGCCGCGCCACTCAGCGCATCGTCCACCGCCGCGATCGCCGGCGCGGTGGCCGTCACGACCACCGACACGGAGGCCGTGGCGCAGTTGCTGGGCACGCCGACCTGGCAGATCTGGTAACTGGCCGTGTAAGTGCCCGGCGCGACGCCGGCCGCGATGCTGACGGTGCCGTCGGCCGCGATGAGGATCTGCGGCTGGCCACCGGTCTGGGTCAGGGTCACGGTGGAGGACGTCGCCGCGCTGCCGTCCACGGTGTCATTGGCCAGCACGTTGCCGGCATTGGCGGCGCCCGGAATGCTGGAGAAGGTGTCCGCACTGGCGCTCACCGACGCGGGCGCGACGGTGACGGTCACCGATACGTTGGCCGTGGCGCAATCGGTGGTACTGCCTGTCGCACAGATGCGATAGCTGGCGGTGTAATTGCCTGCTGGTGTGCCGGCCAGCACAGAAACGGTGCCATCGGTGGCGATGGTCACCGCGGGCGTGCCGCCCAGTTGGACCAGCGCCACATCGCCGGCATTGGCCGGCGCGCCGGCCACGGTGTCGTTGAGCAGGACATTGCCGGCGTTGGCATTGCCGGCGACGGTGGAGAACCCATCGCCCACCGCGACCACCGTCGTGTTGGCCGCAGTGACGGTGACCGTCACCGTGGCCGTGGCGCAACTGGAAGGACTTGCGAGCGCGCAGATCCGATAGCTGGCCGTGTAGCTGCCGGCTGGCGTGCCAACGGCCACGCTGAGGTTGCCGTCCGGTGCGATCAGCAGCGCCGGTGCGCCGCCCTGCTGGGTCAGCACCGCGGTGCTCGTGGTCGCCCCTGTTCCGCCCACGGTGTCGTTGAGCAGGACGTTGCCGGCGCTGATGCTGCCTGGCGCCGCGGTGAATGCATCATCCGTCGCCACCACCGCGACCGCCGCGGCCACCTGCACGATCACACTGGCTGTATCGCAGTTGCTGGGTTCAGCGATCTCGCAGATCTGGTAACTGGCCGCGTGGCTGCCCACCGAGGCCGCGGCGGCAATGCCCACGGTGCCGTCGGGGGCAATGGTGATCTCGGTCAGGCCACTCAGCTGCAGCAGCGTGACCGACGCAGCGTCGGCACGCACACCACCCAGGGTGTCGTTGCCCAGGACATTACCGGCATTGGCGTTGCCTGGCGTGCCGTTGAAAGCATCCTGGACCGCATCGATCGCGCGCGCGGCCTGGACAGTCACGCTGACGCTCGTGGTGGCGCAGCTGGTCGGCGCGGCCGTCTGGCAGATCTGGTAGGCCGCCAGGTAAGTGCCGACGGGTGTCCCGGTCGGCACGCTCACCGTCCCGTCGCTGCCGATGGCGATGGCCGGCTGGCCGGCGGTCTGCAGCAACACGACGTTGGCCGCCGATGCCTGCGTGGTGCCCACCGAATCGTTGAACAGCACGTTGCCGGCGCTGGTGTTGCCTGCCAGGGCGATGAATGCATCGGCGACCGCGGTGATGGGCTGCACGGTCGCATTGACCGTCACGGTCACATTGGCGGTGGCGCAATTGCCGGCATTGGCCCGTTCGCAGATCCGGTACGCCGCTACGTACGTGCCGGCATTGGTACCGGCGGCGACGCTCACTGCGCCATCGGGGGCGATGATCACGCCCGGCAGCCCGCTGAGCTGGCTGAGCAGGACATTGCTCACGGTCGCAGGAGTGCCATCGACGGCATCGTTGATCAGCACGTTGCCCACGCTGGTGCTGCCGGCGGTGGTCGCGTACGCATCGTCCACCGCGCTGACGGCCGCCACCCCCGTCACGGTTACCGTCACCGTGGCACTGGCGCAGGTGCCGAAGGCGACCTGCTGGCAGATCTGGTAGGTCGCGGTGTAGGTGCCTGGCAGCGTACCGGCGGCCACGCCGATCACGCCGCTGGAAGAAATCGTGATCGCAGGCGCGCCGCCGGTCTGGGTCAGCAGTACGTTGGCCGTCGTCGCAGGTTCACCGGCGACCGTATCGTTGTCCAGCACGTTGCCCGCGCTGGCCGCGCCCGCCAGGCTGGAAACCGCATCATCCACGGCCGAGACCACGACCGGCGTGGCCGTCACGGTGATCGACACCGTCGCGCTGTCGCAATGGGTGGGCGCGCTGGTCAGGCACAGCTGATAGCTCGCCGTGTAGCTGCCGGGCTGGGTGCCGGCCGGCACGCTCACCATGCCGTTGGCCGCGATGACGACCGCCGGTTGCCCCGATGGCTGGGTCAGCAGCACTGCACCGGCGTTGACCGGACCGCCATCCACCGCATCGTTGACCAGCACGTTGCCGACGCTGCCATTGCCGGCCACGGTGGAGAACGCATCGTTGACCGCCAGTACCGTGGTCGACGCGCTGATCACCACGGTGACCGTGGCGGTATCGCAGCTGGTGGGCAGGCTGAGTTCGCAGATGCGGTAACCGGCGGTGGCCGTGCCGGCCAGCGCGCCGGGCTGCACGCCGACGGTGCCATCCGGTGCGATTGAAAGGGCGGTCTGGCCGCTGGTCTGGGTCAGCACGACGTTGCCTGACGATGCCGCCGCGCCAC
Source organism: Pseudoxanthomonas sp. (assembly GCA_044235875.1). GTDB lineage: Bacteria > Pseudomonadota > Gammaproteobacteria > Xanthomonadales > Xanthomonadaceae > Pseudoxanthomonas_A. The sequence continues at coordinate 6,525 of JBIIHJ010000466.1, read as the reverse complement.
GCACGGTGTCGTTGAGCAGGGCGTTGCCGGCATTGGCGCTGCCGGAAGCCGCAGCAAAGCTGTCGTTGCCAGCCACGACCGCGGCATTGACCGAGACCACCACCGTGGCGGTGTCGCAGTTGCCTGGCGCCGCGGCCTGGCACAGCTGGTAGATGGCCTGGTAACTGCCCGGCGCGGCGCCGGCAGTCACCGCCACGGCACCGGTGCTGTCGATGGTGACCACCGGCCCACCGCTGAGCTGGGTGACGGTGGTGGTGGCCGTGGTGGCCGGCGCTGCATCCAGGGTGTCGTTGACCAGCACATTGCCGGCGCTGGTGGTGCCTACGACCACGGCGAAGCCATCGTTGGCCGCGTCGATCACCAGCGCACTGGCGGCGAGGTTGACGGTCACCAACGCGGTGGCGCAATTGTCGGCGACGCCGCTCTGGCAGATCCGGTAGGTCGCGTAGTAGGTGCCCGCCGTGGTGTCTGCGGCCAGGCTGATCGCGCCATTGCTGGCAATGAGGATCGTTGGCGCACCGGTGGTCTGCGTCAGCACGACCGTGGCGGCGCTGGCGGTGGCGCCATCGACGCTGTCGTTGCCCAGGACGTTGCCGATGATGCCGCTGGCATTGCTGGTGTTGACGACATCGTCGGCGGCCACCACGGCCACCGCCGCGCTCACGTTGACGGTCACCGAGGCGGTGGCGCAGTTGGACGCGTTGGCCGCTTCGCACAGCCGGTAGGTGGCGGCATAGCTGCCCGGCGCGGTCCCGCCTGCAACCGAGACGGTACCGTCGGCGCCGATCGCGATGGCGGCGCTGCCGCCGATCCCGGTGACCGTCGCATTGGTGGTCGTGGCGCCTGCTCCGCCGATGCTGTCGTTGATCAGCACGTTGCCTGCGGCCGCACTGCCCGAGGCGGCCGAGAACACGTCGTTGACCGCACTGACCACCACCGTCGGTGCCGGCACGGTGACGCTGACGGTCGCCGCATCGCAGGTGCCCGGGCCTGGGAGGGTGCAGATCTGGTAGGTGGCGCTGTAGAACCCGGCACTGGTGCCGGCGGCCACGCTGACCGTGCCGTCGCTAGCGATGACGATCGCCGGCCCGCCCGCGGTCTGGGTCAAAACCACCGACGTGCTGGTGGCCGCGGCGCCGCCGACGGTGTCGTTGCTCAGCACATTGCCGCCGCTGGCGCCGGCCGCGATGGTGAAGCTGTCCTGGACCGCTTCGATGGCGGCTGCCGTGGCCGTGACCGCGACGGTCACGGTGGCATCGTCGCAGTCACCGGGCGCCATCAGATCGCAGATGCGATAGCCGGCGCTGTAGGTCCCCGGGCTGGTGCCGGCCGCGACCGTCACCACGCCATCGCTGCCGATGACGAGCACGGGCGTACCGGCGATCTGAGCGACCGAGACGCGCGTGGTCGTCGCCTGGGTCCCGTCGACCGTGTCGTTGCCCAGCACGTTGCCGGCGGTTCCGCCGGGCGTGGTGGAGAAGCTGTCATCGACCGCAACCAACATCGCCGCCGGCGCGTTCACCGTCACGCTGACATTGGCGCTGGCGCAGTTGCCGGCATTGGCCAGATCGCAGATGCGATAGCTGGCGATGTAGTTGCCCGGCGCCGTACCGGCCACCACGCTCAGGGTACCGTCGGACGCGATGGTGACCGCGGGCTGGCCGCCAGTCTGGGTCAGGCTGACATTGGCAGGGGTTGCCGCGGCGGCACCGAGGCTGTCGTTGCTCAGTACATTGCCTGCGGTGGTGCCTGCGGCCAGCGAGAACGCATCGGCCACCGCATCGATGGCCAAGGGCGCCGCATTGATCGTCACGCTGACGGTGGCCACATCGCAGTACGTCGCCGATGCCTGAGCACACAGCTGGTAATTGACCGTATAGGTCCCCGGTGCCGCATTGGCGGCCACCGTGATCGCGCCGGCACCGGAAACAGTGAGGACCGCGGAGGTGCCCTGCTGGGTCACCAGCGCATTGGCGACCGTGGCCTGCTGGTTGCCGACCACGTCGTTGCCCAGCACGTTGCCCGCCGTGGTGGTGCCGGCCGTGATCGAAGCGCTGTCGTTGACCGCATCCACGGCGATCACCGGGCCATTGACGGTGACGGTGACATCGGCCTCGTCGCAGTTGCCGGTCGAGCCGGTCTGGCAAATGCGATACCGGGTGGTATAGGTCCCTGGAGACAAGCCTGCCGCGACGCTCACCGTGCCGTCGGTGGCAATACCGACCTGCGTCGATGCGCCGATCTGCGTCAGGGTAACGCTGGACGTGGTCGGCGGCGTCCCGCCCTGATCGTCGTTGGCCAGCACGTTGCCGGCGTTGGCGTTGCCCGCCAAGGTGGCGATGGCATCGTCCACGGCGTCCACCGCCGCGCTCACCACCACGGTCACCGCGGCCGTGGCGCAGTTGCTGGCGCTGGCGGTCTCGCAGATCGTGTAGTTGACGGTGTGCGTGCCCGGCGTCGCATTGGCGGCTACATCCACCGCGCCGTTGGCGTTGATGGTGATCGGCGCCACATTGACGGGCGCCAGCGTCACCGCACCTGCAGGAATGGCACCGCCGTTGAAGGTGTCGTTGGTCAGCACATTGACCACGCCCGTACCGCCGGTGCCGGCAAGCACCGCGGGCGCGGTGTCGTTGGCGGCCGCCAAGGTCGCCGCAGTCACCGTGACGGACACCGTGGCGGTATCGCAGTCGTCCGTCGCGCCCGCAACGCAGATGCGATAAGTCAGGCTGTAGCTGCCCACCGACGTCCCGGCCGCGACATTGACCGCGCCGCTGGTGGCGTCGAGTGTGATGTTGGCCGAGGTAGCGCCGACGAAGCTGAGGTCCACCGTCGCAGTGGTCGCCGCGGCGCCATTGAGCAGGTCGTTGACCAGCACGTTGGCCACGGCCACGCCACCGGCCGTCCCGGGCGCGCTGCCGCTGTCGTCGATGGCATCGATCACCGCAGCGCCCGCCACGACCGACACGCTGAGCGTGGCAGTGGCGCAGTTGCCGGGATTGAGCACTTCGCACAGCGTGTAGCTGGCCAGATAGGTGCCGGCCGACGTACCGGCGGCGACGCTGACCGAACCATCGGCATTGATCGTGAGCGGGCTGCCCTGTGGCACCGTCGGGGTAAAGGTGACCGCGCCCGTTTGAATCGGGGCACCGTCCAGCGTGTCGTTGGCCAGGACGTTGATGCCAGCCGGACCTCCGGTGGTGCCATTGACCGGACCGGCGGTATCGACGTTGGCCACCAGCGTGGCGGCGACCACGTTCACCGTTGCGGTGGCGGTGGCGCAGTTGTTGGGATCACTGGCCTGGCATAGCCGGTAGATCAGGCTGTAAGTGTCGGCCTGCGTTGCAGGTGCCACTGACATCGCACCGGTCGACGTGTTCAACGTGATGTTGGGGTTGGTCGAAGGCGTCTGCACCGACAGCACGGTGGTGCTGGTCGACGCAGGGGCACCGGCCAGCGTGTCGTTGTTCAATACGTTACCGGCCGTGGCATTACCGGCACGGCCGTTGACCGGGCCGATCGTGTCGGCGGTAGCGACGATGCTCGCCGCGGTGACCGGGATCGCCGTCGTGCTCGAGGTGTTGTTGCCCGGCACCGGATCGGTGATGGTCGACGGCAGCACGATGCTGGCGGTGTTGGCGGCGATGGTCGTTGGCGTGGTGCTGGGTGCGGTGGCATTGATCAGCACCGTCACACTGCCCGCCGGCGCAATGGCCAATGACAACGACACGTTGCCCATGCCACTGCCCACGCTGCAGCTGGAGCCTGCGCTGGCGGTGCACACCCAGCTGGCGTTCTGCAGCTGCACAGGCAACGTGTCGTTGAGCGTGATGCCCTGCGCCCGCGAAGGGCCGGCATTGGACACCACGATCTGGTAACGCACCGCACCGCCCACTGGGACCGGCGATGCACTCAACAGCGTCTTGGCCACACTGAGGTCGGCCTGCAGCAGCAGCGCGTTCTGGTCGGTGGAACTGTTGTTGCTGGTCTCCGCATCCGCCGTGTCGGCGGGCATCGTCAACGCCGCGGTGTTGGACAGCGTCGCGGGATAGGTCTGCGCCATGCCTTGCAGGGGCACCAGCAACAGCGCGGCCCACAGCCATGCCGCGACACGACCCAGGCGCTTGGCCTGTCCTGCCATGCGATCGTTCATCCCCTGAGGCTTCATGGCGCGCGCCCCCGGCGTCAGTAAGCGGCCGGGTCAGCGTTGAAGCTGACCGGCACGTTGATTACCGCCTGTGCACCCACCGGCAGGTTCACGCTGATCGAGACCGCATTGCCGCCCGCGCTGCCGCCCGAGGCCGGGCACGTCCCTCCTCCCGTGGTCGCACAACTCCAGGGACCGGACAGGATGCTGCCGTTGGGCAGCGTGTCGTTGACCTGCGCCGCCGTGACATCCGCAGGGCCGGCGTTGCTCACCGTGATCACATAGGTGCTGGTGCCGCCGGGCGTGTAGGTCGTGGCCGCGTCGCTCTTGACCACGCTCAGGTTGGCCAGGCGCGCGCTGTTGGTCAGGCGACAGGTGATGGTGGTCTGCTTGTTGGCCAGCGCTGGCGCGGTATAGGCAAACTGCAGGCTTGCGCCATTGAGCACGCCAGCGGCCGTCGGGATGACGGTGCCGTCCTGGTCGGTGCAGGCCAGGGCCGAGGTGTAGCGCGACAGCGTGGTTCCGCTGGCGGCGACTTCCGCAAGCGTGTAGGCAGTCTGCGGCGTGGTGACGAAGGCCGTGGTGGTGCCGCCGTTGCCTACGTTGTTGACCGACGAGACCACGCTCCCACCCGCGCTGACACTCAGGTTGAAGCGACCGGGATCGGTGGTGGGCGCCAGCACCTTCTGCAGGCTCAGCACCGCTGCGCACGAGCGCGTGACGCCTTCCACCGTGAACACCGCCTGGCCGATCCTGATGCCCAGCGTGCCCAGAAGGTCGTCCACCACGCCACCCAGCACGGTGTTGAGGATCGGCGACAACAGCGGCGCCACCTGTTGGCCAAGCAGCGTGGTTGCCGTGCTTACGATGCCGTTGACCAGGGTGACCACGGCCGACGGCACGGCAATGGGAATGCCAAGCACCGTGGCGCTGATGGTGCCCGACTGCACGGTGAGACTGAGATTGGACAACAGGTCGGTAATCAGGGTGCCTGCGCTGACCGTCCCGGACGACACCGTCGTGGACGTGGGTGTTGCCGGAGGCGTTGCCGGCGTCACCGTGAAGGACCGCAGTGCCGGCGAGCCCGTGGCGGCGGCGCGCACGTTTACCGCCAGCGGTACCTGCACCGAGACCAGCCCGATGCCGGCCAGGCTGACCTGCAACCGCAGGTCCAGCGAGGTCAGCGTGACCGGTGTCACCACCGCATTGGTGATGACCTGGCTGCGGTTGAAGAACGTTGCATCGGGGATCGTGCCGACATAGAGATTCACCAGGCCGGGGCGAGCGGTGAAGCTCACCGCGTTGGCCACGCCATCGATCGCGGTCAGCGTGCCCTCGGCGCGCGCGATGTCGGCATAGGCCTGCACCTTCAACACGCTGGCGCTCAACGTGGCGTTGGTCACGCCCAGCAGGTTGATCGCATTGAGCAGCGGCTGCAGGTCGAAATTGCTCAACGCCTGCGCGTTGAGCTTCATGCGGATCGCGCCGGTGTGGAACGAGGTGCCGCTGCCACCGCAGACATAGGTCGGCGGCTCGACCACCTGCGCCCACAGCTGCAGCGATGCCAGGCCGGTCAGACCCAGCGCGGCCGTGTCCACAGTGATCGGCTGCGGCGTGGTGACCACGTTGGAGAAGTTGTAAAGCTGGACGCCGCCGGTCAGCAGATCCAACACGTCGAGCTTGATGTCGGCCAGTGCGCCCTGCGGCAGGTTGATCTGCAGCAGGCTGCCAAGGCGGATGCGGCCACTCAGGCCATCGATCGTCGGCGCCAGCGCGTTGAGCGCATTGACCGAAGCGGTCTGACCGTCGGCCTGCAGTACCTGCACCATCGCCACCCGCAGCTGCGCCAGGCTGATCTGGGTATTGAGGATCTGGCTGGTGTCGCTAACACCCAGGTTGGCTCCGAGCTGCGTGATCAGCGCATTGAGGTTGATGTCGGCCCCGGCCAACGCATTCCAGTCGAGCGCGCTGACATTGACGTTGGTGCCCGGCAGCAGGGTCTGGAAGAGCAGGTTGGTCAACGCACCCTGCCGTGTATTGACGCTTACCAAGCGCGGACCGGCCGACACGCACGCGCCGGCGGTGCAGCCGGTCTGGGCAAACGCAGACGTGGAAGACAGGCTCACCCAGAGCAGCAGCACAGCGCCTGCCAACCGGAACGCCGCCCACGCTCCGTCCTTCATGGATCGATATGTCTTCACCGGCTGCCCCCTGTGCTTTGCTGCCGTGGTGACGCTTTGGTCAGAAACCTGCGTCGAGCCCCATGCGTATTGCGTATCCGCTGGCTTCCAGAAAAATTTTCAACACATTCACAATCTCTTGCGATACGGTTCACAGATCGATTGGCGATGCGTTTTCCAGCGCTGATTTACCAGCGC
>JBIIHJ010000009.1:0-31163 GCA_044235875.1 Pseudoxanthomonas sp. | reverse complement strand
TGACCTTCGCGACCCCGACCGTGATCGTGGGCGACAAGTCGCTGGTGTCGCTGGTGGCCCACGAACTGGCGCACAGCTGGTCGGGCAACCTGGTGACCAACGCTAGCTGGAAGGACATTTGGCTCAACGAGGGCTTTACCACCTACGTCCAGGCGCGCATCACCGAGGCGGTCTACGGCCAGGAAATGGCCGAGATGGAGCGCCAGATCGACCAGAGCGATCTGGCCGCCGAACTCAAGGACATCGCACCGGCCAACCAGGTCCTGGCGCTGCCGGCGCTGGCTGGCAACGACCCCGACGAAGTGCTGAGCAGCGTGGCCTACGTCAAGGGCGCCTGGTTCCTGCAGTTCCTGGAGCAGCGCTTCGGGCGCGAGACCTTCGATCCGTTCCTGCGCAAGTGGTTCGACGACCATGCGTTCAAGAGCGAGACCACCGATGTCTTCGTCGATTACCTCAAGAAGAACCTGCTGCCCAAGAATCCCAATGCCGTCACCGCCGACGAGTTGGATGCCTGGTTGAACAAGCCGGGGATTCCGTCGTTCGCGCTCAAGGCACAGTCGCGTGGCTTTGCGCTGGTCGATACCGCGCGCATCGCCTGGCTGGGCAGCGGCACCTTGCCGTCCAAGGAGGCCACCGACGCTTGGGAAACCCAGCAATGGGTGCGTTTCATCGATGGCCTGGGCCAGACCCAGCCGCTGGAGAAGCTGCAGCAGCTCGATGCGGCGTTCCACTTCACCGGCACGCCCAATGGCGAGATCGCCATGCGCTGGTATACGCTGGCCATCCGCAGCGGGTTGAAGGACGCCTGGCCCCAGGCCGGCGCCTTCATCGAGCGCGTCGGCCGGCGCAAGCTGATCATGCCGATCTACGCCGAGCTGGTGAAAACACCCGAAGGCCTGGCATTTGCCAAGGAAGTATTTGCCAAGGCCAAGCCGGGGTATCACCCGATCACCACCGCCTCGGTCGAGGCGATGCTGGCTGCGCCGGCAGCGGCAGCTCCCGCGGCGCCGGCCGCACCGGCAGCGCCGGAACCGCCAGCGCCGTCTCCGCCGCCGGCGCAGTAATCAGATGCAGAAAAGCCGCCGTGTCGCCCGCTGTTTGCGGGTCGACACGGCGGCTTTTTTTGTTTGGAGCGTGGTGGTGATGGTGGTACGAACGGGTCCAGCGGCGACACAGCGCGGCCGCTGAAGTGGTCTGGCCGCGCGGGCGGCCTTCGACGCGCTGCAGATCAGTCCGGCGTGGCGGCCGGTGCCAGTTGTGCATCGGCCAGCACGCGCCAGCGCGGCAACTGATCCAGGCGGCCGACTCGGCGCAGATACTCGGTGTCCGGCTCCAATCCTTCCACCAGGGCGGCGGCCACGTGCACCGCACCGGTCACCCAGAACACATTGCCGGCCTGCGCCGGCTGCTGGTGATGGGCAACGGCTTCGACGATCGGCGCGGGCAAGCCCCACAGGCCGAGCAGATAGGCGCCGGCGACGCTGTGCGGCAGGATCACGGTCTGGCCGTCCTGCTGCAGTTCCATCGGGGGCAGCAGCATGCCCACCTGCGAGAGCAGGCCGGCGGTGGCGGCCAGGTTGGCGCTGGCGCCGGGCAGGAGTTGCGCGGCCAGGCGCGAGATGTGCATCGCACGCTCGCGCACCACATCGGCTCCCGGGCCGGACGAAAACACTTCGCTGGCCAGGACCAGCTGGCGCAGCGCGTCCTGGCCCAAACGGATCACCGCCGTGCGCAGGTCGTTGATCTCGCGGCCGCCGGAGTAGTAGGCCGAGTTGCTCAGGCGCAGCACGCGCGCCACCAGTGCCGGATCCTGCGACACCACATCGACCACGTTGCTGGCCTGGGTCTTGGGATCGCGCAGCATGCGGGTCAGGGTGAGGTACTGCTTGGGTGCGGCCGGCAGCGGGCCGGCGCGCTCGATCGCCTGCTTGAGGCCGGTATCGTCCAGCAGCTCGCGCAGCGCGGCCATGCCTTCGATCGCCTCGATCACCGCCGCGCTGTCCAGCGGCTCGGGCAGCACGCGATGGACCACGTCCAGCGCATGCATCACTTCCTCGTCGCGCTGGCCGTCCATCAACACGATGCGCGCGGCCAGCGGGTACTGATCGCGCAGGTGGTTGAGGATCAGGTTGCAGCGATTCCAGCCGTGGGCCGAAAAGCACACCAGCGCATCGGGCGCGTGCAGGTCGTTCAACGGGGTGGGGCCGTCGTCCAGTGGCAGCCAGCTGACCTGCCAGTCCAGTCCCTGGTCCGCCAGTTCGGCCCGCAGCATCGCGGCGTCTTCTCCATGTTCGCCTGCCACTACGATGTGCACGGTCGCTCCGGGGGTTGTGAGGCACGTTCCAGCAAGGATGATAGCAACGCGTTCGCCGCCGACGCGGCTTTCAGCGGTCTGGGCGCGTGGTCTTGGCGTGCAGCGGCAGGCAGGCGATCACGCAGGCCCCGGCGGAGGTCGAAGTTTCCCGGAGACTGCCGTGCAAGGCGCTGGCGCGCTCTTGCATGGACAAGCGTCCGAAGCCGGCCGCTGCACTGGTGTCATGGCCGCGCCCGTTGTCCTCGACCTGCAGGCGCAGCGTATCGGCATCCAGCGACAGGGTGATGGTCAGCTGGGTGGCGCCGCCATGGCGCAGGGCGTTGGTCACCGCTTCCTGCGCGATCCGGTAGGCGGCCAGCTCGATCTCGGGGGCTGCGCGCGGTGCGGTGGGCGCGGCGTCCAGCCGCAGTTGCACAGGCCCACGGGCCGACAGCCCATCGCAGAGGTCCTGCAACGCGGCCACCAGCCCCAGGTTGTCCAGCTGCGGCGGACGCAGGCCGCGAGCCACGCTGCGGACTGTGGCCAGCGCATCGTCGGCCAGGGCCAGCACGTCGCAGGCCAGGTCCTGTTGGCGTGGATCGTCCAGGGTGTCGGCCAGTGCGCTGGCGCTCAGGCGCAGGGCGGTGAGCAGCTGGCCGACCTCGTCGTGCAGGTCGCGGGCGATGCGGCGGCGCTCGTCTTCCTGCGCCGCCAGGAGCGCGTGGGGGGGCAGCGAGGCGTGCGGTGGCGGAGGCCGGGAATCGGTCATCGGCGCAGGTTACGCCAGGCGACTGCCCGGCACTTCGCGCGCCTGCTGGTAGCGCGCCAGCCACTGGTCGAATTCCAGTGCCGGCAGCGCGGGTGAGTACAGGTAGCCCTGCACCTCGTTGCAGCCCAGCGCGCGCAGGAACTCGGCCTGCACGTTGGACTCCACGCCCTCGGCGGTGACCTGCAGGTCGAAGTTGCGCGCGATCAGCAGGATCGAGCGCACGATCGCCGCATCGCCACGGTCCTGCATCACATCGCGCACGAAGCCGCGGTCGATCTTGACCCGGTCCACGGCCAGGTGATGGAGCATCGACAGCGAGGCATAGCCGGTGCCGAAGTCGTCGTAGGCCACGCGCACGCCGCGACGGCGCAGCGCCTGCAGCGTGGCGCCGCAGCCTTCGTCGTTGCGCAGGGCGATGGTCTCGGTGAGCTCCAGTTCCAGCCGCGCCGGCGCCAGGCCGCTGTTGGTCAGGGCGTTGTCGACCTCGGTCAGGAAATCCTCGTGGTCGAACTGCACCGGGAACAGGTTGACGCTGACCGCCAGCGGCCGGCCATCGACCAGCGGCCAGGTGGTGGCGTCCCGGCAGGCCTGCTCCAGGATCCACCAGCCCACCGTGGTGGCGATGCCGCTGATGGCCAGCGCGTCCAGGAATGCGGCCGGCATCAGCAGGCCGCGCTCGGGATGGCGCCAGCGCAGCAGCGCCTCGGCGCCGGCGACGCGGCCGGATTTCAATTCGATCTGCGGCTGGTAATGCAGCTCGAACTCGCCATCGCGTTCGGCGCGGCGCAGCTCCAGGTCCAGCTTGCGGCGATCGATCGCCTCGGTGCGCATGCCCGGCTCGAACCGGCGCAGCGAGCGCCCGCGCGTGCGCTTGGCGTGGTGCATGGCCAGCTGCGCACGGGTGACCAGCTCCAGCGCATTGGGCGCCTCGGGCGAGACATCGACCGCGGCCACCTCGTCGGTGCCGGTCTCGTCGGCGATGTCAGGCGCTTCCTCGTGGTCCAGGGCCATGCCGATGCAGGCGTCCAGGTGCACGCGATGCAGATCGACCTCGCAGGGCTGGGCCAGGTCCAGCAACAGCACGTTGAGCATCGCTTCGATGGTCTTCTGGCGCGCGCTGGGGAAGGCCATGGCGAACTCATCGCCATCCAGGCGCGAGAGATGCACATCGTCGGGCAGGCGCGCGAGCAGTCGCGCAGCGACCACCTGCAGCACCGTCTCGGCGGTGCCGTGTCCCAGGGTCACGATGATCGAGCGGAAGTTGTCCAGCCCCAGCAGGGCCACGGCGGTGGGCTCGCCCGACATGCGCCGCGCGTCCAGGATGGCCAGCAGGGCATTGCGGTTGGGCAGGCCGGTGACCGGATCTTCTTCGGCGCGGCTGGGCTCACGCGGCACGCTGCCCAGCAAGGCATCGACGTAACCTGTCATCAGATCGTCGCTGGGCGCGTTGCTCATGCAGCGCGGCTCTGCGGGGTGGTGGCTGGCGGCTGGTCGAGCAGCCACGCCAGCGCCTGCTGGTAGGCCTGCGCACCGGCGCCGACCAGCGGCGCGTTGGCGGCGATGGCGCGCGCATCGCGCAGGCGCGCATCCATGGGCACCGCATCGGGCCACACCTGGCCGGCATACAGGCCGTGCAGCAGTTCCAGGCTCTGGTTGCCCAGCGCGGTGCGCTTGTCGAACAGTGTCGGCAGGACGAAGCGGGCCAGTGGACGGCGTCGCGAGGTTTCCACCATCTCGGCGGTGCGCAGCATGTCGGCCAGTCCGTGCAGGGCCAGCGGGTCGGTCTGGGTCGGCACGACCAGGCAGTCGGCGGCGGCCAGTGCGTTGACCATCAGCAGGCCGAGCGTGGGCGGGCAATCCAGCAGCGCGTAGTCGTAGAGATGGCCCACGCCGGCCAGCGCACGTTGCAGGGCCATCCCCAGGCCCGACTGGGTCGCGCTGCGACGTTCCAGCGTGGCCAGGCCCGGCTGGGCGGCGAGCAGACGCAGGCGGTCGATTGGCGTGGTCCGGGCCAGGGTGTCCAGGGCCGGCGCGCCGACGGCGAACAGCTCATGGGTGCCGCTGGGCACCGGATGGCGCGGCACGTTGAACGCGCGGGTCATCGAGGCGTGCGGATCCAGGTCGACCAGCAGCACGCGCTGGCCGGATTCGGCCAGGGCACGGGCCAGGCACAGCGTGCTGGTGGTCTTGCCGACGCCACCCTTCTGGTTGGCGATTGCCCAGATCCGCATGTCAGTTGCCTCCCTGTACTGGCGTTGCGACGGCGGTATTGATCATCGCCGGCGCGGCGGCGGCCGGGGCCAGCTCGGCGGCATCGGCCGATGCCGCCGCTACCTGCGCCTTGGCCGACGGCATGGCCACGATCGCGTCCGGGCCCTGCGGCACGCCATCCGGTGCGGCCAGGATCACCAGCATCACGCGGCGGTTGGCGTTGCGGCCGGCCGGCGTGCCGTTGTCGGCGATGGGCTGGTACTGGCCGTAACCGACCACGGCCAGGCGCGAGGCCGGCACGCCCTGGTCGGTCATGACATGGACCACGCTGGCCGCGCGCGCCGCAGACAGCTCCCAGTTGGACGCGTACTGCGCCGTGGCGATCGGCTGGTCGTCGGTGTAGCCCTCCACGCGCACGGCGTTGGGCACCTCGCGCAGCACGTCGGCAACTTCGCGGATGGTCTTGGCGGCGAGCGGGTTGGGCGCGGCTACGCCGCTGGCGAACAGGATGTCGCTCTGGATTTCCACTTCCAGGTAATTGGCGCCACGGCGCACGGTGACCAGCTTCTTCTGCACCAGGTCGGAGAGCACGGTCTGGATGTTCTGGCCCAGGGCCATCAATTGGCTTTCGGAGCTGCCCTTGCCCACGCCCTTGCCGCCTCCGCCGCCGCCATCCAGCGCGGTGGGCACCATGCCCGGCGTGGCCTTGCCGTAGCGCGGCATGTCCAGCGACTGGCGCGCGGCCTTGGACTGCATCAGCTGGCTGGCCGGCGCCGGGCCGATCCGCGTGGCGGAAGTCGCCAGCGACGGCCGATCGAATGAGGACCCCATCAGCTGGTGCTTGCCCAGCTGCAGCGGTGAGATCGAACGCGGCGGGCCGCCGAACTCGGCATTGAGCGCATCGGACACCGCGCGGAACTTGCCCTCGTTGACCGAGGAGATGGCGTACATCACCACGAACAACGCCAGCAACAGCGTCACCAGGTCGCCATAGGGAATGGCCCAGGCTTCGTGGTTGGCGTGTTCCTCGTGGACATGCTTGCGCGCCATCGTGTCCTGCCTCAGTGCTGCACGTAGACGGACAGTCGCGATTCGATGTTGCGCGGGTTCTCACCCTGGGCGATGGCGATCAGGCCTTCCAGGATCATCTCGCGCGACTCGTTCTGCTCGGCGATCAGCGCCTTGAGCTTGCTGGCCATCGGCAGGAACAGCAGGTTGGCCAGGCCGATGCCGTAGATGGTCGCGGTGAATGCGGCGGCGATGCCGTGGCCCAGCTTGGACGGGTCGGCCAGGTTCTTCATCACTGCGATCAGGCCCAGCACCGCGCCGATGATGCCCAGGGTCGGTGCATAGATGCCCATGCCCTCGAACACCTTGGCCGCGGCGGTGTTGCGGGTCTGCTGGTGGTGCATGTCGGTTTCGAGCACGTTGCGGATGGAGTCCGGCTCGATGCCGTCGACCACCATCTGCAGGCCCTTCTTGATGAACTCGTCGCTCTGGTCCTTGACCTGCGCTTCCAGGCCCAGCAGGCCCTGCTTGCGCGCGGTGTTGGACCACTCGACGATCTTGACCAGCACGCCGGCCCGGTCCTGGCTCGGCGGCATGAACACCCATTTGGCGATCTTCCACGCCAGCATGAAGGTGCTCATGTGGGTCTGGATCATGATGGCCGCGAAGGTGCCGACCACCACGATGACGAACGCGGCAGGCGACCACAGGGCTTCAATGCCCGCGCCCTTGAGCACGCTGCCAAGCAGCAGTGCGCAGAGCGCGAGAATTCCACCAACGAGGCTGAGCTTGTCCATGGTGTCTTTGACGGCCGGGGGCCGGAATCCTGAAGGGGGGAAATTTCTGTCCGCGACCGCGGCACGAACCTGGGCGGATTGAGGATCCGGCCAGCGCAGGTTCGATCAAGGTGATCGGCTGCAGTCAGACACAGCAAGATGCGTGCCGAGGGCCAGGGCGGCGCGGCGTTGCGCGGGGCGACCCTGGTGCTGCGGTGGCCTGTCGAAAAACAGGCAAGGGTGCCGGCTTTTCGCCGGCTGTGACGCATTGCTTCCATGCGCCGCGTGCCCGGGCCGGGTGAGCCCGGCGCCGGTGGCGAGGACCTCAGTCTTCCTCGTCCTGCGCCGTGCGCTTCCATTCGGCCAAGCGCGCGCGCAGGCGGACCATGGCCTGGCCGTGGATCTGGCAGACGCGCGATTCGCTGACCGACAGCACTGCGCCGATCTCGCGCAGGTTGAGTTCCTGTTCGTAATAGAGCGAGAGCACCAGGCCTTCGCGCTCGGGCAGGCTGGCGATGGCGTCGCCCAGGGCGCCGCGGAAGGCTTCGTCCTCGAATGCGCGCGCCGGGGTCGCACGGTCGGCGGTGGCCAGCTGCGGCTCGCCATCGTGCTCTTCCATGTGGGCATCCAGGCTGGAGAGCTGGCCGCGGGCGGCGTCCTCGACCATCTGGTGGTATTCGTCCAGCGGGATCTCCAGGGCCGCGGCCACCTGGGCCGGGGTGGCCGCGCGGCCGGTGGACTGCTCGATCTGGCGCACCGCGGCGATCATCTGCCGGTAGTTGCGATGGACCGAACGCGGGGTCCAGTCGCCGCGGCGCATCTCGTCGATCATCGCCCCGCGGATGCGGATGGAAGCGTAGGTCTCGAAGGTGGCGCCCTGGTCGGACTGGTAGTTCCGGGCCGCGTCGATCAGGCCGAGCATGCCGGCCTGGATCAGGTCGTCGATCTCCACGCTGGCCGGCAGGCGCGCGGCCAGGTGGTGGGCGATGCGACGGACCAGCTCACCGTGCTTTTCGACGATGTCGCTGGCCGAGCCGTTCTGGTTGGCGCGGTAACTGCGCGTGGCGAGGGCGTTCATGGCGCACTGCTCCCGTGGGCGGCGGGCTGGCCGACCATCCGTTCAAGGAAGAATTCCACATGTCCGCGCGGGCCGGTGGGCAGCTGCCACTGGCGGGCGCGGCGGGCGATGTCGCGGTAGGCGGTGGCCGAGGGCGCCGAGGGGAAGGCGTCGACGACCGCTTCCTGGCGCTGCACCGCACGGCGCAGCCACTCGTCGCGCGGGATCGCGCCGAGATAGTTGAGGGTGATGTCCAGGAAGCGCGAGGTGACCCGCTCCAGCTTGGCGAACAGCGCCGGGCCTTCGGTCGCGTCGGCCACCTTGTTGGCCAGCACGTGCACGCGGGTCAGGCCACGGTCGCGTCCAAGCACCTTGATCAGCGCGTAGGCATCGGTCATCGAGGCCGGTTCGTCGCAGACCACCACCACCACGTCGTGCGCGGCCTGGCAGAAGGTCAGCACGCCGTCGGCGATGCCGGCGGCGTTGTCGATCACCATCACGTCCAGCGGGAGGTCCAGCTCCGAGAACGCGTGGACCAGGCCGACGTGTTCGGCCGGCGTCAGCTGCGCCATGTGCTGCTTGCCCGAGGCCGCCGGCACCACCAGCAGGCCGTTGGGGCCTTCCAGCAGGGTATCGGCCAGGGTGCACTTGCCGGCAAACACGTCCGCCAGGGTGAAGCGCGGGGACAGTCCCAGCATCACGTCGGCGTTGGCCAGGCCTAAGTCGGTATCCAGCAGCAAGGTGCGTTGGCCGGCGTTGACCATGGCCGCGGCCAGGTTGATGGAGGTGGTGGTCTTGCCCACGCCGCCCTTGCCACTGGCAACGGCGATGACGCGGGGCATGCGCGGGGCGCCCGGATCAGGCAACGGCATGGCGAGCCTCGATGCCTTGGGTGGCGATGTCACTGCTGTGGCGGGCGCTTTCCATCGCCTGGGCGATGCGCTCGGCGTCGGCTGCTTCGATGTCGCTGTCGATGCGCTGGCCGTTGGTGGTGTAGGCGATCGGCACGCCGGCGCGGGCGGTGACCGACAACGCGCTGCCCAGGTAGCCGGTCTCGTCCAGCTTGGTCAGGACCAGGCCTTCGGGCTCGGCCGGACGGTAGCGGCGGATGACCTCGCTCATATCCTGCGGATTGCCGTTGGCCGGCAGCACCAGCAGGCTGCGGACCTTGCGCGTGGAGCGCAGCCACAGGATCTGGTTGAACAGCGCGCGGTCGGTCGGCGCGTAGCCGGTGGTATCGACCAGCACCAGCGGATAGTCGGCCAGCTGTTCCAGGGCCAGCTGCAAGCCGCCGATGCCGCGGGCCTCGCACACGGTGATGCCCAGCTTGCGGCCGTAGGCCTGCAGCTGCTCGTGCGCGCCCGGCCGCTCGCAGTCGGTGGTGATCAGGGCCACGTCACGGGCGCGATGGCGGGCGGCGAAGCGCGCGGCCAGCTTGGCGGCGGTGGTGGTCTTGCCGGCACCGGTCGGGCCGACCAGGGCGATCACGCCGCCCTCGTCGATGGACTCGGCGGGCGCCACCGACAGGCTGCGGGCCAGCTCGGCGACCATCGCGGTGTTGAGCTCGGCCAGCGGCAGGGCCGGGTCGATGCCGATGGCCACGGCCTGGGCCAGCGACTGCTCGCAGCCGTAGCGCGTCAGGGCGTCGAACGCGGCCGCACGTGCCGGCGAACCACGCAGGCGCTCCAGCGACAGCTGCTCCATCTGCGTTTCCATCAGCGCGCGCATGCGGGCCATTTCATCGCGCATGGCGACGATGGCCGGGTCCACGTCCGGGGGGGTGATCAGGGTCAGGGCCGGGCGCGGCGCTTCGACGGCCGGCTGCTCGGCGACCGCCGGAGCGAAGGCGGCTTCGATCACCGGTGCGGTGACCGCTTCGACGACCGGCGCGGCGATCTGCGCGGTCTGGGTCATGTTCAAGGTCACGGTGGCCTGGGCTTCGCTGGCGGCCAGACGGGCACGCAGGTTGGCGGCGAAGTCGGGCACGGCCAGCTCGGCCGGCGCCGGCGCCGGCTGCGGCGCGCGGACTTCGACCGGGGCGGCGACGAACGCCGGCGCCGGGGCGGGTGCGGCCGCCAGTTCGATCAGGGTCGGCTCGTGGCTGGTGCCCAGCAAGCGGGCACGGGCGCGGGCCAGCAGCGAGTCGGTGGCGTGGGCATCGCGCGGCCTGGACAGCGCGGCGGCGAAGGCCGCGGCCGGATCGGGCTGGGCAACGGCGGCGGCCTGCACCGGTGCGGCGACCGAGGCGACGGCAACCGGCTGCGCCGGGATTCCGGCGGCTGCCGACATTCCGGCGTAGCCCTGGCCCTGGGCCAGCGCCGACAGCGCGGCCGGGCTGGAGTCGGACGGGTCGGCGCCGGCGGCGCGCATGGCACGGGCCAGCGCGGCCTGGTCGTATTCGGTGGCCGACACCACTTCGGTGCCACCGGCCACCGGCCGGCTGGACAGGATGACCGCATCGGGCCCCTGCGCGTCACGGATCATCCGCAGGGCGGTGCGCATGTCGCTGGCAACGAAACTCTTGATGTTCATCTGAGTGGATTCTCCTGCGCTGCCGGCCACCCGGCATCACGCTCGAAAGCTTCCATGCAGGAGCTGTGCCGCGACCGGGCGACGGTCTCTGGACGGGGGAGCGCAGAGTCGTGGAGCCATGCAGGGCGAGGCAGCGTCGCGCGCCTGGCCGATCGCCTCGATCAGCGCATCGTAGGTTGCCGCGCCGTCGACCAGCAGGCGCAATGCGGGGGAAGCGCAGAGGAGCGGAGAAGGGCGGTGAACGGCGGGGAAGCGAGGAGGGTCTGAGAAGCGGAGAAGCGCTGAGAAGCGGATAAGCAAGCAGTGAATGCCCTGCGCTCCTTTCCCCCTCCCTTTCGCGTAGCGAAGGGGAGGGTCGGGGAGGGGTGCTTTTGCTTTTGCTGTTGCTTTGGGAGAAAGCGAGTGCAACAGCAATAGCCAACCCCTCCCCAGCCCTCCCCTTCGCTTCGCGAAAGGGAGGGGGCGGATCGTGCGGTCCGTTTGTGGTGCTGAAGATCCGGAGGCAGTCGGGTTGATGCACCCAAAGGCCAAGCAGCCAAACGCCCAAGCACTCAAGCACTCAAGCACTCAAGCACTCAAGCACTCAAGCACTCAAGCACTCAAGCGCCTAATACCCAACCCCAAACCCAACACCAAAACTCAAATCGCTCAGCCCACGGCACCAACCAAGCGCAGGCGCTTGTCTTCGGGCACTTCGGAGTAGGCCAGCACCGACAGCGAGGGCACGCTGTGGCGGACCAGGCGGGCGATGGAGGCGCGCACGCCGCCGGGGACCAGCAGCACGGCCGGTTCGCCCTTGCTTTCCTGCTGGGTCACGCACTGGCTCAGGTTCTGGTGGATGCGTTCGGCCAGGCCCGGTTCCAGCGCGGCGCCCGAGCCGTTGACCGAGTCCTGCAGCACGCGTTCGAGCTGCGGGGCCAGGGTGTAGACCGGCAGTTCCTCGGACATGCCGTTGAGTTCCTGCACGATGAACCGGCCCAGCGCCACGCGCACCGCCGCGGTGAGTTGCGCCGGGTCCTGGGTGTGCGGGGCGTGCTCCATCAGGGTCTCGACGATCTGGCGGATCTGGCGCACCGGCACCTTGTCGGCCAGCAGCGACTGCAGCACCTTGGCCACCACCGACAGCGGCAGCAGCTTGGGGGTAAGGTCCTCGACCAGCTTGGCGTTGCCGCCGCGGCCCAGGGTGGCCAGCAGTTGCTGCACTTCCTCCAGGCCCAGCAGCTCGGCGGCGCGCTCGCGGATCAGGTGCGACAGGTGGGTGGCGACCACGGTGGCCGCATCGACCACGGTGTAGCCCAGCGACTCGGCATGCGCGCGCTGGCTGGGCAGGATCCAGGTCGAATCCAGGCCGAAGGCCGGGTCCTTGCCGGGGATGCCGTCCAGCGCGCCGAACACCCGGCCCGGGTCCAGGGCCAGCTCGCGGTCGGGGTGGATGTCGCCACTGGCCAACGGCACGCCGTGGACCAGCACGCGGTACTGGCCCGGGTCCAGCTCCAGGTTGTCGCGCACGTGCACGGCCGGGATCAGGAAGCCCAGGTCCTGGGTCAGTTTGCGGCGCACGCCCTTGAGGCGGGCCAGCAGTTCGCCGCCCTGGTGCTTGTCGACCAGCGCGATCAGCTTGTAGCCCACTTCCAGGGCCAGCGGCTCGACCGGGCGGATCTCGTCCCAGCTCAGCTCGGCGTTGGGCGCGGCGGCGGCGCTGGCCGTGGCCGCCGCGGCGGCCTCGGCCTGCGGCGCGGCCAGGTTGCGCTTGTGCAGCTTGAAGGCGGCAAAGCCCAGGATGCCGGCCAGCAGCAGGAACGGCACGTTCGGCATGCCCGGGATGATCCCGATCAGGCCCAGCAGCAGCGCCGCCACGGTCAGCGCGCGCTGGTGGCCGAACACCTGCTTGGACACCGTGGCGCCCATGTCCTGCTCGCCGGTGGAGCGGGTGACCAGCATGGCCACCGCGGTGGCGATCAGCAGCGCCGGCAGCTGGGCGACCAGGCCGTCGCCGATGGCCAGCAGGGTGTAGGTGCGCAGGGCTTCGCCGAAGCTCATGTCGTGCTGGAACACGCCGATCAGCAGGCCGCCGATGACGTTGATCGCCAGGATCAGGATGCCGGCGATGGCATCGCCGCGGACGAACTTGGAGGCACCGTCCATCGAGCCGTAGAAGTCCGCTTCCTCGCGCACTTCCTGGCGGCGGGCCTTGGCTTCCTCGCGGGTCAGCAGGCCGGCGTTGAGGTCGGCGTCGATGGCCATCTGCTTGCCGGGCAGGGCGTCCAGGATGAAGCGGGCCGAGACCTCGGAGATGCGCCCGGCGCCCTTGGTGACCACCACGAAGTTCACGATGGTCAGGATCGCGAACACGATGATGCCCACCGCGAAGCTGCCGCCGATCACGAACTGGCCGAAGGATTCGATCACGTGGCCGGCCGCGCCCGGGCCCTTGTGGCCGTGCAGCAGGACCACGCGGGTGGAGGCCACGTTCAGCGCCAGGCGCAGCAGGGTGACCATGAGCAGGACGCTGGGGAAGATCGAGAATTCCAGCGGGCGCCTGACGTACACCACCGCCAGCATCACCACCAGCGACAGGGCGATGTTGATGGTGAACAGTCCGTCCAGGACGATCGGCGCCAGCGGCACGATCACCATAGCCAGCATCGCCACCACCACCAGCGGGGCGGCCGCGCCGCTCCTGACCGCGCCCATCACGCCATTGACGGAGATCCGTCCCGGTTGCGCGCTCACGGCGACGACTCCTTGGCGGCATGTGGATCGTAGTCGACGGCGCCCTCGGGGCCGGCATCGACCGGCGCCAGCGACGGCATCGGCCCACGGCCAGGGGCCCAGGCCCGCAGCTGGTACACGTAGGAGAGCACTTGTGCGACGGCTGCGTAGAGCTTCACCGGGATTTCCTGATCGACCTGGGCCTGCCTGTACAAGGACCGTGCCAGCGGTGGCGCCTCGACCACGGCGATGCGGTGCTGCTCGGCCAGCTCGCGGATGGCCATGGCCATCTCGTCCACGCCCTTGGCCACCACCACCGGCGCGCGCATGCCACCGTCGGCCTTGTACTTGAGCGCCACCGCGTAGTGGGTCGGGTTCATCAGGATCACATCGGCGATGGGCACCGCCTCCATCATCCGGCCGCGCGACATCTGCATGGCCACCTGGCGCACGCGCGCCTTCATTTCCGGATTGCCCTCGGCTTCCTTGTGCTCGTCGCGGATCTCCTGCTTGGTCATCTTCAGCTTGGCGCGGTACTGGAAGTGCTGCCACGGCACGTCGATCATGGCCAGCGCGCCCAGCGCCCCGACCATCGCCAGCAGGGTGGTCATGGCCATCTGCACGCCGCCGGCCACCGACTGCTCCAGCGAGGCCTGCGGCATGTCCAGCAGTGACTTGAAGGCGCGGTAGACCATCCAGGTGCCGACGCCGCCGATCAGGCCCACGCGCAGCAGCGAGCGCAGCACCTCGGCCAGGCTTTCCTTGCCCCACATGCGGGCGATGCCGGACATCGGATTGAGCCGCGAGAAATCCGGCTGCAGCGCCTGCCCGGCAAAGCGCAGGCTGCCCATGATGGCCGGGGCGATCACGCAGGCGGCCAGTGCGGCCAGGATCATCGGCAGCATCGGCATGGCCAGCGCGCCCAGCAGGCCGGCGGCATGCGGCAGCAATTGGTCGGGCGCATCGAGCAGGGCACGGTCGTAGTGCAGCGCCCCGCGCATCCAGTCGCGGCTGGACGCGCCGATGTGGCCGGCGCTGGCCTTTAATGCCAACACCGCGCAGCCCAGCACCGCCACGTTGGCCAGTTCGCGCGAGCGCGGGACGTTGCCTTTCTCCCGGGCTTCGCGCAGGCGTTTTTCGGTAGGGGCCTCTGTCCGGTCTTCCTGGTCTTCGCTGCTCATCGTGGTCCGGTCCTGTCAGGCGATCGGGTTCAGCCGGTGACCGCGCGGGCGGCGGCAAAGGCTTGGTCGAACAGCGACTGCACCGGTGCCTGCAGCTGGCGTGCCAGCAGCATCAGCAGGATCAGGCCGACCAGCAGCGAGACGGGCAGGCCGATCTGCATGGGGTTGAGCTGCTGGGCCGCGCGGGCGAGCACCCCGAAAGCAATATTCACCGCCAGCAGCGCCATGATCACCGGCAGCGCCAGCAGCACGCCGGCGCGCAGGCAGGCGCCGAAGAAATCCGGCACCGCCGACAGGACCGCCCGGGTGTCGGGCAGGGCCGCGCCGATGGGCAGGTTGCTGTAGCTGTCGGCCAGGAGGCTGATCAGCGCCAGGTGCCCGTCCAGGGTGAAGAACAGCAGCGAGAACACCAGGAAGAACCACTGCGACAGGACCGGCGAGGACGCCCCGCTCAGCGGATCGGCCATGGTCGCAAACGACAGGCCCATGCCCTGGGACACCAGCTCGCCGGCCAGCTGCCCGGCTTCGAAGGCCAGGCGCAGCATCAGGCCGATGGCGATCCCGACGGTGAACTCACGCAGTATCCCCAGCACCGTGGCCGAGTCGATCGCCATCGGCGGGGCCGGCGGCAACACCGTGGACAGGGTGGCCGACAGGGCCAGCACCAGGATCAGGCGCACGCGCGCCGGCAGGGTCTGACCGCCGATCACCGGCAGCACCTGCACCGCCGCGCCGATGCGCAGCGCGTGCCACAGCACCGTGGCCAGCAGGCTGAACAGGTCCACGCCGGTGGACGTGGTCAGGGTGACGGCATCCATCGTCGCGGCGCCTGCCGGGTCAGCCGATCAGCTGCGGGATGCGATGGAACAGGTCGATGGTGAAGCTGGTCAGCCGGCCCAGCAGGAAGTTGCCGGCGATGGCAAGCGTGGCCACCAGGGTCAGCGCCTTGACCACGAAGGCGATGGTCGGCTCGTTGATCTGGGTGGCCGCCTGGGCGATGCCCACGACCACGCCGATCACCAGCACCGCCAGCAGCGGCGGCGCGCCCAGGACCAGGGCGATCTCCAGCCCGCGGGAAATTTCGGTCATGGCGGTTTCGGGCGTCATCGGCGTGGCGGCAATCGATCTGGAAAGGGACGCGCCGGAAGCCCGGCGTCTTGATGCAGGCTGCAAGGCGCGTGCCGCGGGGGGGCGGCCAGGACGGCGCGTTGCAGACGACAGCGCCCTGGGGGGGAGGGTGATCGCAAACACCACTGCAACTGGAACCGCAACCCCTCCCCAGCCCTCCCCTTCGCTACGCGAAAGGGAGGGGGCACGTCATGGGTCCCGCTCAGAATCAACCGATCGTGGTATCGCAGAGAGGCGCCCGGCTTTTATCGCAGAGAGGCGCCGGCTTTGCTTTCTGCCCCCTCCCTTTGGCCGCAGGCCAAGGGGAGGGCTGGGGAGGGGTTGGCTTTTCCGCCTTTCGCTTCTCCGCTTCTCCGCCTCGCGCTAGGCTGGCCATGAGTCAAAAAGGACCTGACGCATGGACGCCCTCCGCCACCGCGCACGGACGATGCGCAACACCCCGACCGACGCCGAACACCGCCTCTGGCAACGCCTGCGAGGCGGGCAGCTGTCGGGCATCAAGTTCAGGCGACAGATGCCGATTGCCGGCTTCATCGCGGATTTCGCAGCGCCTTCTGCAAGGTTGATCGTGGAACTCGACGGCGGCCAGCATGGCGATCAGGTCCAAGCCGATGCGCGGCGGACGGCTGCGTTGAATGCAGCGGGCTATCGGGTCGTGCGGTACTGGAATCACGACGTGCTTCAGCGGACCGATACGGTGCTGGAGGACATCCTGCAACATCTCGCGATTGGGGCTTAAGGGGCGCTGCGGCCAAGCGCAAAAGCCAACGCAAAAGCCAACCCCTCCCCAGCCCTCCCCTTCGCTTCGCGAAAGGGAGGGGGCGAAAACAGCGCTAGGCGCTCACTGCGATAAAGATCGGGCGATCTTCTGCCGCCCGCACGACCCGCCCCCTCCCTTGCACGCGCAGCGTGGAGGGGAGGGCTGGGGAGGGGTGCTCTTCGCATGAACCCGTCAGAACGAATCGCACCCGGATGCAGCGATCCGAAGACGCTCAAAGCCGATCCGAAAACGATCAAGGCAGATCAAGCGCAGCGCTTGCGCTCCAGACCCATCAGAGCAGATCGAAGCTGGGCTCTGCGCTCCGAAGACAACCAGGGCAGAGCGAAGCGCGACACACCCCGTCAAACCCATCAGAACGGATTGAAGCTCGACGCCAGCGAACCCACCACCAGCACCCATCCATCCACCAGCACGAACAGCAGGATCTTGAACGGGGCGGAGATCAGCATCGGCGAAAGCATCATCATGCCCATCGACATCAGCACGCTGGCCACCACCAGGTCGATGATCACGAACGGGATGTAGATCAGGAACGCGATCTCGAAGGCCGTCTTCAGCTCACTGGTCAGGAACGAGGCGGCCAGCACGCCAAACGGCACGTCCTGCGGATTGGCGTAGGGGCCGGTGTGGGACAGGCTGGCGAAGGTCATCAGGTCGTTCTGGCGCACCTGGGCCAGCATGAAGCCGCGGAACGGATCGATCGCCGCCGCCCAGGCCGTCTTGAAGTCCATCGTCTTGTCCAGGTACGGCGCGATGCCATGCGCCCAGGACGCATCGAACACCGGCGTCATCACCATGAAGGTCAAAAACAGCGCCAGCGCCAGCAGCACCTGGTTGGATGGGGTCTGGCCGGTGCCCAGCGCCTGTCGAAGCAGGCCCAGCACGATGATGATCCGGGTGAAGGCGGTCATGCCCAGCAGCGCGGCCGGCAGCAGGGTGATGCTGGTCATCAGCAGCAGCACCTGCAGCGGCATGCTGACCTTCTCGCCGCCGACCTGGCCGACGTTCAACTGCGGCAGCGTCTGTCCGGCCAGGTCGGTCACGCTGGGCAGGTTGTTCTGGGCGGGCGCGGCGGCCGGGGCGGGTGTCTGGGCCTGCGGCGCGGCCGGCGCGGCGGCCTGCTGGGCCAGCGCGCTGCCGGCCAGCGGCAGGACGATACCCAGCAGCAGGAGCACCAGCAGGCGGATCAAACGGGCGCGGGGGGACAGGCGCGAACGGCTCATTGCTTCTTACCGAAATGTTGCGCCAGCACCTGGGTAAACGCAGGCGGCGCTTTGGTCGGGGTGACGGGCAACGGCGTGGCCAGCTGGTGCAGGACGCGGGTGCCGCCGGCGCCGGTGCCCAGCACCAGCTGGGTGTCACCGACGGCCACCACCACCACGCGCTCGCGCGGACTCAGGGACAGCGATCCGACCACCTTCAGCGCCGGATTGCTGGCGCCGCCGATGCCCGGCATGCGCTTGGCCAGCCATCCCAATACCAGGATCAGGCCGACCACCAGCACCAGTGCAAGGACTGCGCCACCGATGCTGCCGGCACCGCCAGGCGCCGAGGCGGGGGCACCGATCGGGGTGCCCAGCTGGGTGGTGGCGGCGGTGCTGGCCGGGCGACCGGGCACGGCGAACTGCTTTTCGACCTGGGCCGGCGCGGCCTGCGCGGTCGTCTGTGCGGCCGCGGTGTCCTGGGCCGGCGTGCCGGCGGCCGGCGCTGCAGTCTGCGGTGCCAGAATCCCGCCATCCTGCGGCGGCTCGATGGCCCTGGCCGAAGCGGCCTGCGCCTGCGCGGCATCGGTCGAGGCGATGGCCATCGCCGGTACGCTGATCAGGGCGGCGGCGGCTTCCGCGCCGGGCGCGGGACTGGCCGGCGCCGGTGCGGACGCCGCGGCGCTCATTTGAGCCTCTTGATGCGCTCGGCCGGGCTGACCACGTCGGTCAGGCGCACGCCGAAGCGGTCGTTCACCACCACCACTTCGCCCTGGGCGATCAGGGTGCCGTTGACGTAGACGTCCAGCGGTTCGCCGGCAGCGCGCTCCAGTTCCACCACCGAGCCGGCGGTAAGCTGCAGCAGGTTGCGGATCGGGATGCGGGTGCGGCCCACTTCCAGCGACAGCTGCACCGGCACGTCGAGGATGACGTCCAGGTTGAGGTCGCCGGGCACGGATGCGCCGGGCTCGGCAGTCAGCGGATCGAAGGCGGCGGGGGCGGCGTTCTCGGTGCTCATGGGGCGACAAGCTCTTGGGAATCGTTGGAGGAGGGCGCGCGCGGAAACTGCACCTGCGTGACCTTGAAGGCGTTGAACCCGTTATGGGTGCCAAACTCGCCGGCGAACATCGGCGTGCGCTCGACCTCCAGATGCACGGGGCGTGCCAGCTCGATCGGGATGATGTCGCCGACCTTCAGGCGCGACAGGTCGCGCAGGCTGATCTGGCGGTGGGCGATGGACAGGCTCAGCTCCAGGTCGGCGTCCTGGATGCCGGCGCGCATGGCGCGGGCCCAGGTGGTGTCCGGCTCCACGCGTGGACGCCTGGACGCTTCCAGGTCCTCGCGCAGCGGCTCGAGCAGCTTGTAGGGCAGGGCGATGGCAAAATCGCCGCCGCCGGTGTCCATCGCCACCGAGAAGCGGCTGACCACCATGTGGTCGCGGCCGTCCATCAGCTCGGCCAGCTGCAGGTTGGGATCGTGCGGCAGCGGCTCGAAGTTCACCGCCAGCAACGGCGTCCAGGCCTCGGCCAGGTCGGTGAAGGTCTGCTTGAGCATCAGCTGGATCACGCGCTGCTCGGACGGGGTGAACTCCCGGTTTTCAAAGCGCGCCGGCATCCGCCCGGTGCCGCCGAAGAAGTTCTCCACCACGGTGAACACCAGGCGCGGCTCGTACACCACCAGCGCGGTGCCCTTGAGCGGGGCCATGTGCACGCGGTTGATGCTGGCCGGCACCGGCAGGGAGTTGATGTACTCGTCGAAGCGGACCACGTCGGTGCCGCGGTAGGTCAGCTCCGGCGCGCGCCGCAGCAGGTTGAACAGGCCGGTCTTGAAGTTACGCACGAAGCGCTCGTTGACCGTGTCCAGGCCCGGCAGGCGGCCACGCACCACGCGGCCGGCGCTGGCGAAGTCATAGATGCGCACTTCGCCCGGCGCAGCGGTCGGCCCCATGCCCACCGCACCACTGTCCACGCCGTGGAGCAGGGCGTCGATTTCATCCTGGGACAGCAGCTCGTTGCTCATCACTGCACGACCAGGCTGGTGAAGATGACCGCTTCGGGCTTGTTGGCGCCGCCTTCGGCGGCCAGCACTTTCTTGACCTCGTCCAGGGCCGCGGCCTGCAGGCGTTCCTTGCCGCTGCGCTGGGCCAGCTGGGCCGAGGTCTGCTGGCCGAACAACAGCAGCAGGCGGTTGCGGATGGCCGGGGCCTGGGCTTCGATGACCTTCATGGTTTCCGGGTCGCGGGTCATGACCTGCACGTCGCCCTGCAGGTAGCGGTTGGCATCGGTGTCGGCCAGGTTGACCACAAAGGCCGGCTCCAGCGCGTAGTAGGTGGCCACGGCCTTGGTCGGTGCCGCGGCATGCTCGCCCTCGGCCGGCGCCGCATGGCTGGCGCCACGCTGCTGCAGGAACCAGCCGCCGGCCAGACCACCGCCCAGCAGCACGACCGCGCCGATGATCAGGGGCAGCTTGCTCTTCTTCTTGGGCGCATCGGCCGCTGCGGGTTTGGTAGCCACGGGAACAACTCCGGCAAAAGGGGACTCGCCCCTCCACTGCAAGCCCTGTGCCGCGCGCTGGAGACCGGTGCCGGCCCGCCTGACAGACCACCGACGGGGTGCTGACGGCTCACCGACAGGTGCGGCGGCGGAAAGCTGACGTGGGTGCGCTTGGCTGTCGATCAGCGGCGGCAGTCCAGTACACCCACCCACTCACCACGCCCGGGGTGCACGGCCTGTGCCGCGACGCCGGACGACCTCTGCCGTGCTCGTGGATAGACCGGCAATCCGCCAAAGTCGATGTGCCCGGTTCACACGTTCTCTTGTTTGGCGCGCAACCGCACGTGCACCTGTTCGAGCTACCGCGGCCAGCACAGGGCTTCGCCGGCAATAGATACCGGGGTCTGCAGATCGTCATACGTCATCGCGGGGCGTGCTTGCCCTCTATTTGCCGGCAAGCTGGCACAAGCGCTGAGCCGCCATCGGTTATCCCTCCCATTTTATTTGGGTTCTTCCGATTGACCGCCTTCCACCACTCGCACAAGATGCAGATTACGCCCCGGATTGGGGTCTATTAGTAGTTAGGCGGGTTGCATCGTTCTCGGCGTGGTCGTGCGATTGCTTTCAGCGCGCTGGCTGCCGGACACTTGGCTGGGGACTTGGTCGGAGAGATCAATTGATAGGCATCGCATCGGACGCATCGCGTGACGGGCCGTTGGCTGGCTTGCCAGCAAGGCCGGCCACTTGCCTTGGGCAGTCTTGGCCTAACAACTCAATCAAGCCGAACTGGCTTCGCCAGTCGGCTTATCTCGGGCGTTAAACCTAAGTACCGAGCAACATGACTACTGAGAGAAGTGACAAGCTGTACGAGGCAGCACGTGACGCCCAGCAGAAGTTTGACTACTTCATGTTGGGCGTGATCGGCGCCGTGTGCGCTTTCATCGGACAGTCTTTCCGACCGCAACAGCTCGGATTAAACCCCAGCTCGCTTGAGCTCTTGGCAGTCTTGACGCTCTTTGGCGCAGGAGTTGCCGGCTTTAAGAGAATTGAGGCTACGAATCGCGTCGTAAAAATGAACAGCGGCTACTTACGCTTCCAAGAGTTGCGGGGCGCGATAGTCTCGTCGCAAGGCGCGCCATTCATCAACACTGCAACTGGGCGCGTCTACTCCCATCAGGATGCCGCATCTGAAGTGGCTGCACTAGATTCAGTAATACCCAAAGCTAAAGCTGACCTAGACAAAGCAGGTGATGACAGCCTGTCGGCCTACAAGTGGCGGAATCGCTTGTTGGTGGCAGGGTTCATCCTCTTCATAGGCTCGCGCGTGTGGAGCGGCTATGTTTAGGTCTAACAATTCGTTCAAGCCGAATCCGCTTCGCGGGTCGGCTTAACTCAGACGTTAGCTTTCATTTCAGGAGTGTGGCAATGGCACGAGTGAAAAAGCCGGTCCCGAAGAAAAAGGCGGCGCCGAAGGTCCAAGCCAAACGATCCTATTTAAAGCAAGCTGACGTCCCAGCGGCGTCGCTTGATGACGCTTTGCGCGTCCCTCACGCGATCTTCGACCACTACGCCGGCAAGCCCACAACGCCCCTCCACTTGGCAAAAGCTCTGAACGTAGACCCAAAGGGCTCACAGATTCGCGTCCTCACTGGCGCAGCTTCGGCCTTCGGTTTCATCGAAGGCGGTGCACAAGCCGCAAATGTGTCTGTCACCGAACTCGCTCGACAGATTGTCCGCCCAACCTCGGAGGGGTCGGACCTGAGCGCGAAACGCGAGGCGATACTCAGGCCCCGTATTTTCGGAGATTTTCTTCGGCAGTACGACGGGAACGCGTTTCCTCGGCAAGACATTGCGATGAACGTGCTTGAGTCTATGGGGGTGCCCAGAGAAAAAACCGAGGAAGTACTGGAGCGCATCGACGCCTCGGCTCGCTCAGTGGGATTCATTGAGGAGATCAGAGGAAAGAACTACGTCACACTCCGGGGCACATCAGTCGCTGATCCCCATCAGCCGGCGGACCAAGAGCCGCGCGAAGAAGAAGATATGCCGGCGCAAGCAACCCGGGCAGCCGCACAGCCACCGGTGGTTCAACCAAAGGGCGCCGCACTAACCGCCGCGATAGCTGACGATTTCCGCCGAAAGCGCGTCTTCATTACTCATGGAAAGGACCGCGCGCTCGTAGATCCAATTAAGAAGCTACTTGAGTTCGGCGAGCTTGAGGCCGTGGTATCCGTGGATCGGCAATCGGTGTCGAAGCCAGTACCCGAAAAAGTCATGGACGACATGCGCGGGTGCGGGGCCGCGATCATTCATGTAGATGCGGATCGTACGATTACGGACAAGGACGGCAATGACCATGTTGTCCTTAATCCGAACGTCCTCATTGAAATTGGGGCTGCGATGGCCTTTTACGGAAGGCGCTTCATCTTGCTCGTGCGCGAAGGCGTGAAATTGCCATCTAATCTTCAAGGTCTATATGAGGTTAGATACGTCGGTGAAGTCATAGATGCCGGAGCGACTATCAAGCTCCTTGAGGCAATCAAGGACATCAAGAATTATCCGCTGCCGGGACAGGTGGATGAAAGCTAACTATTCGTTCAAGCCGACGCCGCTTCGCGGCGCGGCTTAAATTAGGTGTTAGAGGGCTCATGAAGATTCCGCGCATATCCTGCTTGAGCTTTGTAGCAATTCTCGCCGCTTGTTCTCAGGCGACGGCAAAGCTCCCACAGAGTCAAATCGCCGAGAAAGCGCCTCAAACAATTATCTCATCCGTGACCATGCATCGATCCGGCTGCTACGGGACATGCCCTATTTACAAGGTTACAGTCAGCGCGAATGGCTCTGTTGAATTTGATGGCGAGCGGCATGTCCTTGTATTCGGAAAATCAAAAGGCTCAATATCCAGGGTTGATTACGGCTATCTTCTGCAATCTATCGATCGACTTCAGTTCTCCAATTGGAATGAACAATACCGATTTGAAAAAAATGGATGCAAATCCGTCTGGACAGATAACCCGACGGTGGACATCGTTGTAAGGGCTGGCGATCGCAAAAAACATGTCTCTTACTACTACGGGTGCCGTGGCTTCGCACTCGCGCCGAAGATCGATTTGCTGTCCAAGATCATTGACGATGTTGCTGGAACAGTTCAGTGGGTTGGACCAGAAGAATAAAGTCACCCTCTAACAATTCGTTCAAGCCGAGCCCGCTTCGCGGCCAGAGCGATGCCAGGAATTGATCATGTGTCTGTCCGAAGCCCAGCGTGGTGTGGCCATCGGGATGGCAAGCGGGCTTGGGGTGACGCTTGCATGCTTTGGCGGCTCCGCTTTTTTATCCCTCCCTGAGTCGTTGTCCGATGCTCTGGCGGGTAGGCTGCACCTGCTCGCGCTGTCGGCCGTGGCTCCAGCATTGGCACTTGCCTTTTGCATTGCACGACTTGCGTCACATCGGTTTTTCTCCCTGCGGAACATCGATGGCAGCGGACTCACTCCAGGTTCGGAACGCGCCAATCTTTTGCAGGCATTGCTGCAGAACACCTTGGAGCAGATGGTGCTCGCGCTGCCCGTCTATGGCGCAATGATTGTGCTGGCACCCGCGCGCCTGATTAGCGCCGTCCCGGTAGCCGCCATGCTATTCCTGTTCGGTCGGATTCAGTTCTTCCTGGGTTACCGCCGCGGCGCCGCTGGTAGGGCGCTTGGTTTTGCGCTTACTTTTTATCCAACCCTTGTCCTGCTCATTGGTGCACTCGCGTCAGCAGTGAGGGCTGGCATCTAACAATTCATCGAGAAATTCGCGCGGCGACTCGGCTCATTTGAGGCGTCAGGTCGCACGACACTTCAAGGGATACAAACGTATGAGCCGAGCCCTAGCCATTCTTGTCGTTTTTGGCTTCATGCTGTTAGCGGCGCCACTCCATGGGCAGAACGCCGCGAAACCCGCCGTGCCTGCCGTGCGCCCCGGCGCGGAGTTGCCGGCAGAGTTGGAGCGCGTACTTCGCGACTATGAGCGCGCATGGCGCGCGGGCGACGCCGTAGCCCTTGCGTCTCTGTTTGCAGAAGATGGTTTCGTACTGCAAGGCAATCGACCGCCAGTTCGTGGGCGCGCCGCCATCCGGTCTGCCTACAAGGATCAGGGCGGTGGGCCATTGAGGTTACGGGCACTGGCTTTTTCGGCTGGGGACACGATTGGTTACATCATCGGTGCGTATGGCTACGGCGATGCACCTGGCGACGTCGGGAAGTTCACCCTCACGCTCCGTCGTGCGCCCGGTGAGGCGTGGCTGATTTTTTCGGACATGGATAATCCGAGTACATCGCCACGACGCAAGAACACCGCGGATACGCAGCACTAGGTGCGGTCCAGCGGTTCATTCAAGCCGAACCCGCTTTGCGGATCGGCTTAATTTAGTCGGATGGCCTCCACGGGAATGATTGCGACAGCCGGAATTTTGGAATAATCAACAGCAGCAGCCATAGGATGAGATTCGCCATCGTTTCTCGCTATGGCTTTCGATGCTAATTAATGGTTGACACAGCCAACGAGCGGTAGCAATCTTCGTTTCAAGGAGCGTAGAAACTCCTCGTACAGCGGTACCCACCTCCGATAAACCGGTGGGTTTTTTGTGCCTGCATTCCCGCAGGGACAACCGACGCGATGCCTGCGTCGGGAGGGCGGCTAATACAACACCCGCAAGGGGAATACGCCCGCCGTCTGTACGCGGTTTCTAACCTCCCGACTTCCCGTCCGCCGTTCATGGCGGGCGGTCACTTCATGGTGAAAGGAGAGGCGACGATGACGGAGCGGACGTTCGGCAAGCGTGGGAACGGGTATTTCCTGCCCGAGGATAGCCAGCGGCTGCTGAGGCAGCTGGGCAGTCACATCAAGGTGTTGGCACGGCAGGCGCAGCCGCGGATTGATGCTGAAACAGTGGGCGAAAGACCCATGGCGGACACGGCTGAGCTGGCGGTCCGCCTGGATCAGTTGGCCGAACAACTGGAGCAGGTGCTCAGGCATGCGTCCTTGCTGGAACGGCCGCGTCCTACAAACGCTTCACGCGATGCCGCCGCTGAGACCGACGAAGACTCAGACGAAGCGGATGACGCAGCAGCGGATGAGGCAGACGATGCATACGCCGCGGAGGCAAGCGACCAGCCTGTGGTCTTGGGTGTCACGATGGACCAGTTCGACAAGCTCAGCCTGTTGGTCCAGGGCATCAAGGCGTACGGCGATGCGGTGTCCGCCGAGGGCAGGGCGGACTTTGCGGAAGGCACCTTGACGATGTTGGGGCACACGATCTTCGATCGCGCGGTGGAGGTGGATGAGATCCTCGGCGAGATCGATGCGCAGACGCTCGAGCAGGGTGCGCGGTCGCGCTTTGCGGTGGAAGAGCCGCGGGCTGCGTACGGTGTGGAGGTGCCGGGCGAGCGTGCGCCGATGCGTAGTGCTTGGTCGGCCATGGGTCATGCGTCGCTGGCCGATGGTCCGTCGTTGGGCGGGGTGTCGGTGCATTGAGGTGTGCGTGGTCGCGCCCCGTTTCAGCAAGCGCTTGGCGGGGGGGGCGTCGCGACGTTCTTCGATCCGGCCTGGAACAGATGCGCGCGTCTGTGTAGAGCGGAGCTTGTGGCAATCCCCTTTTGGGGACTCCGCTGGGGCTCTTCCCATGAACCGGACGAAGAGCAGCGGAGCAAGCTCCGCTCTACAGGGGGCGGCCGCCTCGTTTTTGCTGGTGTCCATCGGCCCCGCTGGAAAGAAGGCCCGCTTGCGCGGGCCTTCTGCTGTGTGACACTTGGCCTTGTGCTGGTGGATCAGGCGTATTCGTCCAGCAGGCCGCGGCTGCGGACGATGATCGGTGCGGCCTGCGTGCTGATGCCGGTCACCGCGCTGCTGCCGTCGTCGTTGCCGGTGAATCCGCGCGGGGTGGGGTGGCCCTGCGAGGACTGCTGCTGCGCCTGGCGCTGGCCGATATCGGTGTTGCCCAGTTGCATGCCTTGCTGGCCGAGCATGTCGCGCAGACGCGGCAGGCTGGCTTCCAGGGCCTGGCGCACGTCGGCGTTGGCACTGTGGAAACTGGCGTTGACCTGGCTGCCGTCCAGCTGGATGCGCACGTCGATCGGGCCGGCGTTTTCCGGGTTGAGGCGGATCTGGGCGTGGCCGAGCTTCTGCTCGGCCATCCACGCGATGCGCGTGCCCAGGCCGTCGTCGAACCCGTCGTCCGGCCGCGCCGGCATCGTCAGCGGGGTGGCGGTGACCGCGTTGCTGGTCAGCGTGCGATCGAGCGTGGGCGCGGTGAGGCCGGTGCCGGACAGGCCGAACAACGCGGTCTTGTCGTCCTTGTCGGTCGGCACGGCAAACGTGCTGCCGCTGTCTGCATCGAGCGCGACGTTCATCGCCAGCTTGAGCGCATCGGCCGGGACATCGGTGGCGACGGCGGCCTTGGGATCGAGCAGCGCCGACAGGGCGCCGGTCTGGGCCAGGCCGGGCGACTGCTGCAGCTGGCTGGCGGCATTGCTGGCCATCAGGGCGGAGGCGGTGCTGGTGCCTGCGCCGGTGGCGCTGGTGTCGACGGTGGGCAGCGTCACGGCGCCCTGCGTGGGCTGGGCCGGTGCGGTGATCGCCAGGCTGCCCGCCAGCAGCGCGAGCATCTGCTGCGACAGCGTGGCGTCCGCCGGTGTGGTCGGTGTGTCGCTGTCGGCATCGAGTGGCTTGGCGACCGGCGTCGACAGCGCCGGTGCCGCGGTGGCCGCGGCATCGCCCGGCTCCTGCGCGCTCAGCGCGGCGAGCATCGACAGCGCGTCGGTCGGTGCGGTGGCGGTGGCGGTGTTTGCAGCGTCGATCGCTTGCGCGGTGGCCGAAACCGCCGTCGCGGCCGCGAGTTTGGCCACATTGGCCGCCAGGGAGGCGGCCTGATTGGCAGCCGCCGCTGCGGCAGCGCCCTGCTGCAAGGAGGTCAGGGTCTGGAGGGGAAGCGGCGTGCTGACGGCAGGCAGCGTCATGCCACCGGTACTGGCTGCGGTGGTGGCAGTCGCGGCTGCATCCTGACCGGAAGCAGCGCTGGTGCCTGCGCTCGCACTCGCACTCGCATTTGCACTCGCGCTCGCACTCGCACTCGCGGCGAAGTCGGCAAAGCGGACGCCCTCCTGCGAAGCATCACCGCGCGCACTGGCGTTGGCGGTGTTGCCGCCGCTGGCGCCCAGCAGCGAAACGGCGCTCTGCACCGGTGCTGCACCGTTGCCGATCATGCGTTTTCCCCTTCGCTGACCGCCAGGGCGGCGGCGTGGGGCCGGCGGCTGCCGATCTCGTCCAGTTCGCGCTGGGCCTTGGCCTGTTCGACCTGGGCTTCCTGCGCGCGATAGCTGTCGGCCAGCTTCTCCAGCACCATCGTCTCGCGGCTGGCCAGCATCAGGCGGGCGCGCTCGACATCGCTCACCCGGCGACTCTGGTCGACGATGCCGGACTGCTGCACGACAGCGGCGTTGAGGCGTTCGCGGAAGGCGATGCGGTTGACCAGCAGCGCCGGCGAAATGGTCGCGCTGGACGGCGAGGCAGCGTATTCGTCGGCGTAGCGACGCAGCGCATCCAGGCGCTCCTGCTGCTCGCGCACGACCTTCTCGCGCTCGGCCACGGTACGGGCGGCGTCATCCTGGCGCTGTTGGGTCACCTTGATCAGGGGATCGAGCCGTTGGGAGCGCATGGTCGTGGTTCTCTTGCGTGGGGTTGCGTGGGGTCGAAACGGTTATTGCTTGGGCGGCTATTGCTTGAGTGGAAATGGCTGACCGCTGCCATCGTCGAGCAGGCGCGACAACGCATCGCGGCTGGCGGCGACATCGGACGACTCGCGCACGTCCTGGCCGAGGAAGTTCTGGATCGCCGGCCAACGCGCCATGGCTTCGTCGACGTTGGGATCGCTGCCGCGCTGGTAGGCGCCGATGGCGATCAGGTCGCGCTGGGCCGAGTAGGCGGCCATCAGGCGCTTGAGCTTGCGGATGCGCTCGCGGGTCGGGACGTCGGTGATGTCCTGCATCACGCGGCTGACCGACTGCTCGATGTCGATGGCCGGGTACTGGCCCGAATCGGCGATGCGCCGGGTCAGCACGATATGGCCGTCCAGGATCGCGCGCGAGGCATCGGAAATCGGCTCTTGCTGGTCGTCGCCTTCGGTCAGCACGGTGTAGAAGGCGGTGATCGAGCCGCGCCCATCGGCGCCCATGCCGGCACGTTCCACCAAGGCGGGGAGCTTGGCGAACACGCTCGGCGGATAGCCGCGCGTGGTCGGCGGCTCGCCCACCGACAGGCCGATCTCGCGCTGGGCCTGGGCGAAGCGGGTCAACGAATCCATCAGCAGCAGCACGTCCAGGCCCTGGTCGCGATACCACTCGGCGATCGCGGTCGCCCGGAGTGCACCATGCAAGCGTGCGAGCGGTGGACGATCGGCCGGTGCGGCCACCACGACCGCGCGACGCAGGCCTTCCTCGCCCAGCGTGGCTTCGACGAAATCGCGGACTTCGCGACCACGTTCGCCGATCAGCCCGACCACGATGACATCGGCCGAAGTGAATCGGGTCATCATGCCGAGCAGGGTGGATTTACCCACGCCCGAACCTGCGAACAGGCCCACGCGCTGGCCACGGCCGATCGGCAGCATGGCGTTGATCGCGCGCACGCCGACGTCGAGCGATTCCTCGATGGGCATGCGCGAGAGCGGATTGATCGGGGTGCCGGCCAGCGGCACGTAGCTTTCGGCGCGGATCGGGCCCTTGCCGTCCAGAGGCACGCCGTCGTTGTCGATGACGCGGCCAAGCAGGCCCTCGCCGACGGCCACTTCGCCCTTGCGGCGGGTCGAGACCACGCGCGCATTGGGCAGCAGGCCCTGCAGGTCGCCGGTGGGCATCAGGTAGGTGCGGTCGCCGGAAAAGCCGACCACTTCGGCATCCACCCAGCGTCCGCCGGAGGTGGCCACGCGGCAGCGCGAGCCCATCGGCGCGCTGCAGCCTGAAGCCTCCAGCGTCAGACCGACGGCGCGGCGGAGCACGCCCTCGCGGACCAGGCCCATG
Source organism: Pseudoxanthomonas sp. (assembly GCA_044235875.1). GTDB lineage: Bacteria > Pseudomonadota > Gammaproteobacteria > Xanthomonadales > Xanthomonadaceae > Pseudoxanthomonas_A. Next base: position 1,971 of record JBIIHJ010000009.1, on the reverse strand, counting down.
CTGGGCGAGCCCGGATCGGCCGCGCGCAGGCGCTCGGCCAGGCGCAGGTTGCGTGCACCCTGCAGGCCGTCGAGCGTGGCGTCGCTATGCGCGGTGGTACTCATTCCAACGTCCCGGCGTCGTCGCTGGCGGCCAGGGTGGCCTCCAGTACCGACTGCAGCCGTGCATGAAGCGTGCCGTCGATGCGCACGCCCTCGCTGTGCAGGCGCAGCTCGCCGCGGCCCAGCGAGGCATCGGCGGTCAGGCGCACGCCATCCAGGCCGGCCAGGTGCGGGGCCAGCACGCTGAAGTCATCGCCGTGCAGGCGCAGTTCGATCTCGCGGCTGCCGCTGCCGACCGCGTCCAGCGCTTCGCGCACCAGGTCGGCCAGCAAGGTCGGATCGGCCGCGTACGCACGGCCGACCAGCACCCCGGCGATGCGCACGGACAGGTCGGACAGGGCATCGGCCACTTCGCCGTCCAGGCGCGCCAGCGGACGGGTGAAACCCTCCAGCACGCGCTGGATCTGGGCGATGCGGCGCTGCACGTCTTCCTGCCCGGCCGCGTAACCGGCGGCATAGCCGGCGGCGTGGCCTTCGTCCTGCGCGGCGCTGCGGATCTGGTCGATCTCCGCGGCGGTCGGCGGCTGGGGCAGGGCCGGCTCGGCCGGGCGCGGGCCCAGGCCCGGCGCGTTCCAGCGCACGGCATCGGCGGCGGGGGCGAAGGCGTTCATCAGACCAGCGCCTCAGTGCGGGTGCTGATGGAGATGTCGCCGGCTTCGGCCATCTTGCGGACCTGGTCCAGGATATCCTTCTGCGCCGCTTCCACTTCGGCCAGGCGCACCGGGCCACGGGCTTCCATGTCGTCGAGCAGGATCTCGGCCGCGCGCTGGGACATGTTCTTGGTGATCTTGTCGCGCACGCGCGCATCGGCGCCGCGCATGGCCAGGGCCAGCTTGTCGGTGGAGACCTCGCGCAGGATCGCCTGCATCGTGCGGTCTTCAAGGCCAGCCAGGTTGTCGAACACGAACATCAGGTCGCGGATCTCGGTGCCCAGCGTGTCATCGACTTCGGCGATGGCCTTGAGCAGGGTTTCGTCCTGACCGGCCTCGACGAAGTTGAGGATGTTGGCCGCGACCTTGGCGCCGCCGATGGCCGAAGGCTTGTTCTGGGTGCCGCTGAACTGGCGCGCCATCACGTCGTTGAGCTCGGCCAGCGCGTGCGGCGGGATGCCGTCCAGCGTGGCGATGCGCACCAGCAGGTCGCCATGCACCTCGGCCGGGATGTGCTTGAGCACTTCGGCGGCCTGGTCGCCTTCCAGGTGGGCCATGACGATGGCGATGATCTGCGGATGCTCGTTGCGCACCAGCTGGGCGATGGCCTTGGGCTCCATCCACTTGAGCGCTTCCAGGCCCGGCGTGTTGCGGCCGGTGAGGATGCGGTCGATCAGGCCGCTGGCGCGTTCTTCGCCCAGGGCCTGCATCAGCACCGCGCGCACGTATTCGTCGGCGCCGTCGCCGATCTTGGCCGGCTGCTCCAGGGTGTCGACGAACTGGCCGATGACCTGTTCGACGACCTTGTGCGAGATGTCGCCGACGCTGGCCATGGCCAGGCCGAGCTTCTGCACTTCCTTGGCGCCCATGTGCTTGAGCACTTCGGCGGCCTGGGCCTCGCCCAGCGACAGCAGCACCACGGCCGCGCGCTGGGTGCCGGTGAGTGTGTCGTCCTGATCAGCCATCGGAAGCCACCATTTCGCGCACGACCTGGGCCACGCGCTTGGGATCGGCGCTGGCGACCTCGCGGGCGCTCTGGAGTTTCTGGTCGAAGCCCGGGGCCGGCGGCAGCGCCGGCTTGGGCGAATAGGCAGGCGAGAGCTTCACCGGCACTTCGTCGTCGTCCACCATCTCGGCGGTCACCGTGGGCATCACCTGCGGCCCACCGGCGCCGACGGGCACCAGCGCGCTGCCATTGGCGCCACGCGGGGACAGCATCG
>JBIIHJ010000433.1:0-2853 GCA_044235875.1 Pseudoxanthomonas sp. | reverse complement strand
TCTTCCCGGAGGACCGTCGCAACCAGTTGCTGATGGACCTGTCGCTCAACATGAAGGGCGTGGTCGCCCAGCAGCTGATTCCCACGCCCGACGGCAAGGGCCGGCGCGTGGCGATGGAGATCATGCTGGGCACCCCGCTGATCCAGGACTACATCCGCGAAGGCGAGATCCACAAGCTCAAGGAGGTCATGAAGGAATCGACCAACCTGGGGATGAAGACCTTCGACCAGAGCCTGTTCGAGCTCTACCAGGCCGGCGAGATTTCCTACGAGGACGCCCTGCGTTACGCCGACTCGCAGAACGAAGTGCGCCTGCGCATCAAGCTGGCCCAGGGCGGCGATGCCCGCACGCTGGCCCAGGGCCTGGATGGCGTCGAGGTCGCCGAGGTGCGCTGAAGCCGGTCGTGGCCGGACAGAGGAAGTGCCGCACAGGCGCGGCGTTGACATCACAGGGAATGTGGGATGGCGCGACAGGCGGATAATCCGTATCAGGCGCCAAATGCGCCTGTCCTGGCCACCAGCGACGTGGCCACGCCCAGGCCGATGCTGTACGCACCAGCGACGTGGAAGTTCCTGCTGCTGGCGGTGATCACCTTCAACTTTTACCTGATCGTCTGGTTCTACCGGAACTGGATACGCCTGCGTCGCGTGCAGAAGATCGACATCTGGCCGGTACCGCGCGCGATCTTCTCGCCGTTCACCGCCTACAGTTGCTTTGAGCGCATGGAAGAAGTCGTGGCCAAGCGGTCGGGCCAGCGCGAGGTGAAGTTTCACGCGGGGACCCTGGCCCTGATCTATTTCGTCCTCCATGCGGTCGGGCGCCTGCCCGCGCCGTTCTTTCTGGTGTCGCTGCTGGCTTGCCTGCCCGTACTGGCGGTGAACCTCAAGGCGCGTGCCGCAAACCAGGCGGCGGGTGACGACCTGGCCAAGGACGACTACCTCGCCTGGTGGTCGTGGATGCTGATCGTGCTCTGGGCGGGCTTCTTTGCGCTGGCGATGATCGGCCTGACGATTCCAGACCGGGCCTGAGCACCACGCGTGAGGGTGGCGCGCGGCGTGGTCGCTAAAATGCAGGCTGCCGCCCAACCTCCTCATTGCCGTGCCCAACCCCCCACGCCCATCTGCCGGATCGTCTGCCGACGAGATCCCGACGTCCTTGCACGCGCCGGAGGTCGGGCTGGACGACGGCGGCCCGGATCACGATCCCCCTGGCGTGGTCGTCACCTCCGGCCCGTTGACGCCGCCTCCGGATTCGGCGGGCACCAAAGTCGATGACCGTGCGTATCACCATTCGATCGCCGAGGACGTGCAGGGCATGGTGCTGGCGACGCTGACCGCGTCGCTGGGACTGGCGGTGTTCGCCAAGGGCGGACTGATGATCGGGGGCATGGCCGGCGTGGCGTTTCTGACGCACTACGCGTTCGGCTGGAACTTTGGCCTGATGTTCGTTTTGGTCAACCTGCCGTTCTACTGGCTGTCGGTGCGGCGCATGGGCTGGGAATTCACGCTCAAGACCTTCGCCGCGGTGGGCGCCTGCGGCGTGCTGACCGACCTGCTGCCGCGCTGGGCCGGTTACTCGTACATGACGCCGCTGTACTCGGCGCTGGTGGGTGGGGCACTGGTGGGCATGGCGATCCTGTTCTTCATCCGCCACCGCGCCAGCCTGGGGGGCGTCGGCATCCTGGCGGTCTACCTGCAACGCTCGCGCGGGATCAGCGCCGGCAAGGTGCAGATGAGTTTCGACGCGATGCTGATGGTGGTGGCCTGCTTCACCCTGGCGCCTTCGAAGGTGCTGTATTCGGCGCTGGGGGCGGTGGTGTTGAGCCTGGTGCTGCTGTTCAACCATCGGCCGCACCGGTACATGGGCGTCTGATTGCTCTGTTCTTGGCGAAGGCAGAGAGCAAAGGCCTTCGCGCGGCTCCGCCGCACGAGCGACTGTTGTCTTGGCGAATGTAGCCAGGACCCCCAGCGCCTGTCCCCAAGCGGGGATTGAAAGCACGCAGCGCCGCTGTGCGGCGTTGCCCCGTGCCCTCGCCGGAAGCGGCATTTATCCCCTTTTGAGGACGGCGCGGGAACTCGCTGCGCCCATACACCCGCGCCTGTTCGGCCGCTTCCGGCTGTGCCCGGCTCGCTCCAAGGCGCTGAAGATCAAGAGCGGAGCAACGGCGACAGCAAGAGCAACAGCGGCAGCCGAACCCAAAGCCGAGCCAAAGCAACAAGCAAGCTCGCGCTACAGTGGCAGCGCGCGCGAATCTTTTGTAGAGCGGAGCTTGCTCCGCTGCTCTGGCTTCTGCTTTCGCCTTTTTGCTTTTGCTTTTGCCTTCATACCCCAGTGAGGCACAGCGAAGGGGGTGGGCTCTGCGGTTCTTGTCCTCGCCCTTTCGCCGTGCATTGCCGGGATCTGAGGGCACCAGCAGCGAAAGAGAAAAGTCCCTGGATTCCCACTTTCGCGGGAATGGCGACCCGGGGTCTGCTTGCGCTCCTGCTCTTGCTGCTCCTGTCGTTCTTGTTGTTGCCGTTGCGGTGGCCCTTGCCTTGGCGGTTGATCCACCTGTCTGAGCCGTAAAACGAGCCGAGCATCGCAGGAGGTCGGGCCGAAGCGTCGCCCTGCCTGAGCGAAGCGAGTTTGGGCGACGTGCCCTGACTCCCGAGAAGCGCAGGGGACCGACGCGCAGCGTCGGCGAGTAGCGGTTTTGCCTTCTTTTGTCGCGACAGAAGAAGGTCGCGCCCCCCAGGCGCGAAGCTTTTGCCTGAAAAGCAGTAAAGACGAAGAACTACGTCTTGGTCTTCGCCGACTTCAACGGCCTGGTCACCTGCATCCACGCCGGCTTGCGCTTGGCGGCCGCCGCAAATG
>JBIIHJ010000144.1:0-9314 GCA_044235875.1 Pseudoxanthomonas sp. | reverse complement strand
CGCTGCATCAGTGGCATTGGATCAGTTCGGCGGTGTGCCTGATCGGGATGCTGCTGTTTGCCGCCACAGGCATCACGCTCAACCACGCCGCCAGCATCGAATCCAAACCGCAGGTCACCCACCGCACCGCCACCGTGCCGGGGCCACTGCTCAAGGCGCTGGGCACGCGCGAGGAAGGCACTGCGCCGCTGCCCCGCGTCATCTCGGACTGGCTCGAAGGCACGCTGGACATCAGCCTGGCCGGGCGCGACGGCGAATGGTCGGCCGACGAGGTCTATGTCTCGCTGCCACGCCCCGGCGGCGATGGCTGGCTGTCGCTGGATCGCGCCAGCGGCGAGGTGGAATTGGAGGCGACCGACCGCGGTTGGGTCTCGCTGTTCAACGACCTGCACAAGGGGCGCAACGCCGGCACGGCGTGGAGCTGGTTCCTCGATGTGTTCGCGGTGGCATGCCTGGTGTTCTGCATCACCGGCCTGTTGCTGTTGCAGCTGCATGCCGGACAGCGCCGCATGACCTGGCCCATGGTCGGCCTGGGGCTGCTGGTGCCGCTGCTGCTGGCCCTGATCTTCATCCATTGATTCTTCCTTCCAAGGACACCTGCCATGACCAAGACCGTACCGATCACTTTGACCATCGCGCTGAGCGGTCTGCTGGCAATGCCGTCCTACGCGGCGACCCTGCAGGTGAAGGTCGAGATCCCACAGCTCAACGTGGCCGAGTACCACCGCCCGTACGTGGCCGTGTACGTGGAAGGCGCCGATGGCAAGGCCGCGGCCAATCTGGCGGTCTGGTACCAGAGCAAGGACACCAAGGAAGGCCACGGCACCAAGTGGCTGCCGGACCTGCGCCAATGGTGGCGCAAGTCCGGCCGCAGCCTGGCGCTGCCGGTGGATGGCGTGACCGGCCCCACCCGCCCGGCCGGCGTGCAGACGCTGGACTTCGCGGCCAACGCACCGCAGTTGTCCGGGCTCAAGCCCGGCAACTACACCCTGGTGGTGGAAGCAGCGCGCGAAGTGGGCGGCCGCGAGCTGGTCAAGGTGCCTTTCACCTGGCCGGCTACCGCCGCGCAGACCGCCAAGGGCCAGGGCAGCACCGAAGTCGGCGCCGTGTCGCTGACCGCCAGGCCCTGATCCCCTTTCCCGAATCCGTCCGCATTTAGGAGCAACCCGCATGAAGCGTTCCCTGACTCTCGCACTGGCCCTGGCCGCCGCCCTTCCCTTCACCGCGGCGGCGCACAAGCAGTGGCTGCTGCCATCCTCGACCGTGGTGGCCGGCAATGACGTCTGGGTAACCGTGGACGCCGCGGTCTCCAACGAGCTCTACTACCCGGACTTCGTGGCTGTGCGCCTGGACAACGTCACCGCCATCGGGCCCGACGGCGCCGCGGTGCCGCTGCAGAACACCTCCACCGGCAAGACCCGCAGCGTGTTCGACCTGGAGCTCAAGCAGCCTGGCACTTACCGCATCGCCAACGTCAACAGCGGCCTGTCCGCGCGTTGGGGCGAGCGCCGTGGCCCAGGCGGCGGCGAAGGTGGCAAGCCAGAGATGGGCAAGGGCGAAGGCGCGCCGAAGGCCCCGCCTGCAGGCAACCAGGACAGCGGCTTCCTGCGTAATGCCACGGTCCAGGACCTGGCCACCAAGATCCCCAAGAACGCCAAGAACCTGGAAGTCAGCGAAACCATCGGCCGCGTGGAAACCTTCGTCACCAACGGCGAACCGACCCAGATCAGGCTGACCAACCAGGGCCTGGAGCTGTTGCCGGTGACCCAGCCCAATGACCTGTTCACCGGCGAGCCCGCCAAGTTCAAGCTGCTGGTCGATGGCAAGCCCAAGGCCGGGCTGGAAGTCCAGATCGTGCGTGGCGCCACGCGTTACCGCAATGCGCAGGACGAGCAGAAGGTCACCACCGACGCCAACGGTGAGTTCACCGTGAGCTGGCAGGATCCGGGCATGTACTGGCTCTCGGCCTCCACCACCGACACCAAGACCTCGGTCAAGCAGGCCACGCAACGTCGCCTGAGCTACGTGGCCACGCTGGAAGTGCTGCCGCAGTAAAGCGGTTCGGTCCAGGCGCCTCGACCGCGGCGCCTGGATCCATTGAATGCCTGATCGACGCCTGCATGACTGCCTTTGTCGCCTCTTCCCGCACGCTTGCGCTGGCCACGCTTGGCGGCCAGACCATGGGCACGACCTGGTCGGCCAAGCTGGGCGTGCCCCCGGGCATGGACCTGCATCCCTTGCACGATCTGCTGCAGGGCGAGCTGGATCGCGTGGTCGCGCAGATGAGCACGTGGGAAGCCGCGTCGGACCTGTGCCGTTTCAATCGCGCGGCGGCAGGCACCTGGCAAGCGTTGCCGCACGACTTTGCGCAAGTGATGGCCTGTGCGCTGCGGATCGCAAGCCAGAGTGACGGCGCGTTCGATCCGACCGTTGGCGCGCTCGTGCAGGCCTGGGGTTTTGGCGCTGGTGGCGGCAAGCCGGCCGTGCCCGCGCCTACGGTATTGGCACAGGCGCGTGCACGCCCACGCTGGGCCCAGCTGGCCCTGCGTGGCACGCCTTCCGAGCTGCTGCAGCCAGGTGGCGCGCAGTTGGATCTGTCGGCGATCGCCAAGGGCTACGCGGTCGATCTGTTGCTGCAGGCGCTGCTGGCCCGAGGCATCGACGATGCGCTGGTGGAAGTCGGTGGCGAACTGGCCGGCCGTGGTCGCAAACCCGATGGCACGCCCTGGCGCGTGCTGGTGGAAACCGGCGCCGACGAACACGCCACCTTGGCGCCACGGGTGCTGGCCCTCGATGGCATGGCCGTGGCCACCTCAGGCGATCGCTGGCACCGGTTCGAACACGCTGGCGTGCGCTACGCGCACACCTTCGATCCACGTGCCGGCCAGCCGGTGGCACAGGCGGCGGCCGCCGTCACCGTGGTCGCGGACACCGCGATGGAAGCCGATGCATGGGCCACGGCGCTCACGGCCATGGGCGTGGACGCAGGGCTGCAGTTCGCCGCTACGCACGGGCTGGCGGCACGCTTCGTGGCGCAGTCCGCCACCGGTGCGCAGGAAGCGATGAGCGCGCGCTTCGCCGACCTGCTGGCGGCATGAGCAGCACGCGGTTCCGCCTCTCTCCTGCCGTCTGGGGCAACGGCCTGGTGTTGCTGGCACTGGTTGGGTTGATGGCGGTGTTGTTCGCCTGGCAGCCGGGAGACTGGTGGCGCGGATCGCCGCGGCCGCAGCGCTGGATCGGCGCGGCCTTCAGCCTGATGGCGTATGTCGCGTTCACCGGCTGGATCCTGTGGCGCGCGCGCGCGCCGCGTACCAGCACGGCAGCGCAGCGGATCGAGGCCGACACGATCCTGGTCGCCCACGCCAGCCAGACCGGCTATGCCATCGAGCTGGCCATGCGCACGGCGCAGTCGCTGCGCGAGGGTGGCCTCGCAGTCCACGTGCGGGCGCTGGCCTCACTGGATCTGGCCACGCTTGGACGCTACCGGCGTGCGTTGTTCGTGGCCAGCACCACCGGCGAAGGCGATCCCCCGGATCTGGCGCTGGGCTTCGTGCGCGATGTGCTGGCGCACCCGGCCACACTGGCGCCGCTGCAATACGCGGTGCTCGCGCTGGGCGATGCCACCTATGCGCAGTACTGCGCGTTTGGTCGCCAGCTGGACGACTGGCTGCGCCGGCATGGCGCGACGCCCTTGTTCGACCGCGTGGACGTGGACAACGCCGATGACGCAGCCCTGCGGCATTGGCAGCATCACCTGGCGCTGCTTGCCGGCAACGCCGACCTGGGTGATTGGCGCGCGCCCAGCTACGACGCCTGGACGCTGCGCGGGCGACGCCTGCTCAATCCCGGCAGCCTCGGTGGCCCGGTCTACCACCTGGCGCTGAGCCCGCCTGCGGCGATGCCGCACTGGCAGGCCGGCGACCTGGTCGAAATCGGTCCGCGCCATGCGCCACAGCGCGTGCTGCGGTGGTTGCGGCAACACGCGTTTGATGCTGCCGCGCAGGTAATGATCGAACAGACGCCGATGTCCTTGGCGCAAGTCCTGGCGGCACGCCAGCTGCCCGACACGCTGGCGCCCGGTACCACGCCGCAAGCGCTGGCCGACACGCTCCCGCTGCTGCCGCACCGGGAGTACTCGATCGCCTCGTTGCCCGAAGATGGTGAGCTGCACCTGCTCGTGCGGCGCATGCAGCGGCCCGATGGCAGTGCCGGCCTGGCCAGCGGCTGGCTGTGCGATCACGCCGCGCCGGGCGCTTCGATCGCGCTGCGCCTGCGGGCCAATCCCAACTTCCATCCGCCAGCGCCAGACGTGCCGCTGATCCTGATTGGCAACGGCACCGGCATCGCCGGGCTGCGAGCGCTGCTCAAGGCGCGCATCGCCGCCGGTGCCCGGCGCAACTGGCTGCTGTTCGGCGAGCGCCAGCGCGCGCACGACCTGCACCACGGCGATGATCTCGGTGCTTGGCAGGCACAGGGCTGGCTGGAGCGGCTGGACCTGGCGTTCTCGCGCGATGGGACGGCCCGGATGTACGTGCAGGACGCCTTGCGTGCCGCGGCGCCCGCGCTGCGGGGCTGGATCGCCGAAGGCGCCGCCCTCTATGTGTGCGGCAGCCTTGAAGGCATGGCACCGGGCGTGGACGCCGTGCTGCACGACCTCCTGGGCGCGTCCGAAGTGGAAGCCCTGCGGGTGCAGGGCCGCTATCGCCGCGACGTGTACTGAGCGGCCTTACGCCGGTGCATGCGTTGTGAACTTCACCGCGATCAGCTCGCCGCCGCCGTCCAGCGCGTAGCGCACCCGGCCAGGCGCGCCGTAGAGCAACGCGGTATCGCCGGCCCATAACGGCGGCAGGTGCGAGCCCGCATCGAAGCGCGCCTGCCCGGCGATCAGGTGGATTGCCCAATGCGTGCGCGCGTCGGCGAAGAAGAACATGGGCCCCACCAGCGGCCGCACCAGCAGCTCGGCCTCCAGCGCGTCGGGGCGCCACATCAGGTTGAAGTCATGGGTCACCCCATCGACCAGCTCGCCGCGCAACCCGCGCGCACCGCTGAAACGGTGCCGGTCGTGCGGCGGCGACAGGGTCACGGTCTTGCCATCGTCAAAGCACAGGCGCACGCCATTGCCGTGCAGCAGCACCAGCTCGCGTTCGACGCCGGGAAAGGCGGAGAACGCCGCGTCCTGCTCGATCTCGGCGATGGACAGGCGCCAATCCCAGTCATCCCCGGCATGCGAGGCCGCGATCTGGCGCGTCCAGCCCAGGCCATTGCGCCAGCGCTCGCGTCGGTATTCGTTGGCGGGAATCACCTGGGTGGCGCGGGCATCGAATGCGTGCGAAGTCATGCCCGCCAGTTTAGCCGGACCCGAAATAGAACCGCCCGGGTGCGTGCGGCGCACCCGGGCGGAAGTACTTCCCTGTTGGCATCGTGCCCTGTCCTGCCGGCGTCCTGCCTTCCCTCGTCTCCACCCAGCCAATGGTGCGGAGGCACATCCTTGTCGGCATCCTTGCCGGTCACGTGGCGTCCTGCCCTTGAAGATCGCGGTGGCGCGTCCTGCACCACTGCGTCCCGTGACGTCTTCGTGCTTCAGCGGCGTGCCACCGGCTTGGCCGGGGCGGCAGCGGCGGAAGGCTTCTTGGGTGCGGCAGCCGAGCGACCCACTTCAATGCGGTCGCGGTTCTTCTCGACGGTCTTCAGGCCGATGCCCTTGACCATCGCCAGCTCCTCGGGGCTCTTGAACGGGCCGTTGGTCTTGCGGTAATCGACGATGGCCTGGGCCTTGCTGGCGCCTACATTGAGCAACGCGGCATCCAGCGCGGCGGCATCGGCGGTGTTGATATTCACCTTGGCGGTGTTGATGTTCACCTTGGTCTCGGCAGCCTGCGCGGCGGTGACCAACAGCAACGACAGGAACAACGACTTGATCAGGATGGAAAAGGATTTCATGGCAACACTCCTTGTGGCGATGAGGTGATGGTGGCGTTCCGCCCCGGGACGGCCTGCGTCATCCGGTGTGCACAGTCTCCCCCTCGACACGCAGTCAGGATATCGGCCCGGGCCCTTCGGCGCTGCCGGGAAACACCCCGGCGCGCTGTAGGAAAAGTCCTACACCGCCCTTCACCGCCCGGCACGACGCACGGACCGACCGAGGTAGAATCCAACGCTACGTTTTTGCCAAGCAGGACCTGCAATGGATACCGCACGCCTCGACCGGTTCGTCGCCGGCCTGTGGGACGATCAGATCGTCCCGCAGCTGGTGGACTACATTCGCATCCCCAACAAGTCGCCGATGTTCGACGCCGATTGGGTGGCCAATGGCTACATGGCACAGGCGGTGGCGCTGATGGAAACCTGGGCCAGGGCCCAGCCCATCGCCGGCCTGCAGGTGGAAGTGATCGAACTGGAAGGCCGTACCCCGCTGATCTTCCTTGAAATCCCGGCCAGCGGTAACGGCACCGACGAGGACTGCGTGCTGCTGTACGGTCACCTGGACAAGCAACCGGAAATGACCGGTTGGGACGAGGACCTGGGCCCGTGGAAGCCGGTGATCAAGGGCGACAGGCTCTACGGCCGCGGTGGCGCCGACGATGGTTACGCGATCTACGGTTCGCTGGCCGCGATCCTGGCGCTGCAGGAACAGGGCCTGCCGCACGCGCGCTGCGTGATCCTGATCGAGGCCTGCGAGGAATCGGGCAGCTACGACCTGCCCGCCTACGTTGATCACTTGGCCGAACGCATTGGCAAACCCTCGCTGGTGGTCTGCCTGGACTCGGGCTGCGGCAACTACGAGCAGCTGTGGTGCACCACCTCGCTGCGCGGCATGGCCGGCGGCAACTTCACCGTCAAGGTGCTGAGTGAAGGCGTGCACTCAGGCGATGCCTCGGGCGTGGTGCCGTCCAGCTTCCGCTTGCTGCGCCAGCTTTTGTCGCGGCTGGAGGATGAAATCACCGGCAAGATCGTGGTCGAGCAGCTGTTCGTCGACATTCCTGCCGAGCGCCTGGAACAGGCCGCCAAGGTCGCCGGCGTGCTGGGCAAGGAGGTCTACGAGAAGTTCCCATTCCTGCCCGGCATGACGCCAATGGACCCGGAGCTGACCGAACTGGTGCTCAACCGCACCTGGCGCCCGGCGCTGTCGATCACCGGCGCCGAAGGACTGCCGGCGCTGGCCTCGGCCGGCAATGTGCTGCGCCCGCAGACGTCGGTCAAGATCTCGCTGCGACTGCCGCCCACGCTGGATGGCAAGCGCGCCGGCGAAATCCTGAAAGAAGTGCTGCTGCGCGACCCGCCCAACGGCGCCCAGGTCGAGCTGGTGCTGGAAAAATCCTCCACCGGCTGGAACGCCCCGGCGCAGTCGCCGTGGCTGACCCAGGCCATCGAATCGGCCTCGCAGGCCGCCTTCGGCAAGCCGGCGATGTACATGGGCGAAGGCGGCACGATCCCGTTCATGGGCATGCTGGGCGAGAAGTTCCCCGGCGCGCAGTTCATGATCACCGGCGTGCTGGGCCCGCATTCCAACGCACACGGCCCCAATGAATTCCTGCACATCCCGATGGGCAAGCGCGTCACCGCCTGCGTCTCGCACGTGATCGCCGCGCACCAGGCGGCCAGCGTGGCCGGCCTGACCACCGGCGGGGCGGCGGTGGCCGGTGGCGAAGTGCACGGCGAGCACGGCTGCTGCTAAGCCTGCCGCGCGTTCAATCGTCAACGAACGGCCGCCATGTGCGGCCGTTCGGCATTCAGGCGGCCGTGACGCCCGTGCTGTCTATGATCGGCACTTCCCTTGTCCAAGAGGCCTGCGCATGGAAAACCTGTTCGGCAGCGACAGTTGGCTCTACATCGTCCTGGTCGGTTTCGTGGTCGGGCTACTGGCCCGGATCATCACTCCCAACAACGGCCGCATGGGCTGCCTGTTCACCATCGTCCTGGGCATTGCCGGTGCCCTGCTGGCCGGCTGGTTCGGCCGCAGGATGGGCTGGTATGCCGCGGGCGAACCGGCGGGCTTTGTCGGCGCGTTGATCGGCGCGGTCGTGATTCTGGGACTTAGCACCCTGTTCACCCGACCGGCGCGCGGACGCAGCATCCGATAGCCGTACCGAGTCCCATCGCACTGCACGAAAAAGGCCATCCTCGCGGATGGCCTTTGGGTTGGCGTGTCGTGGCGCCTGACTGCTTACCGACGCCGCCAGGCGCTGCCGCATCAGGCCTTTTTGCTGTGCCGGGCGTGCATGGCCTTCTCGTGGTCGAGCCAGTTCTCGTCCTTGTTGGTCAGGCAGAAGATATAGACCAGCAAGGACACGAACATCACCACCGTGGCGTAGACGATGAAGCTGGTCATGTGGCCTCCGCTCTTGGCTGCCTGGTACAGCATCGGCGCGGTGCCGCCGAAGACCGAGTTGGCCAGCGCATAGCCCAGGCCGACACCCAGCGCGCGGATGTAGGTTGGGAACAGCTCAGCCTTCACCACCGCGTTGATCGACGTGTAGCCGGTGAGGATCACAAAGCCCACCACCAGGATCGCGAACGCCGAACCGGCAGAGGTCTGCTGCGGCAGCGCAGTGATCAGGTACCAGGTGTAGAGCACGCTGCCGATGCCGAAAAACACCAGCAGGCTCTTGCGGCCCACGATGTCCGACAGCCAGCCACCGACCGGCTGCAGCAGCATCAGGATGGTCAGCGCGATCAGGTTCAGCACCGTGCCGGTCATGACGTCGTCTCCGGCAAACAGCGTCTGGATCATCTTCGGGCCGGTCACCGAATAGGTGTAGAACGCGAGCGTGCCGCCGGCGGTGATCAGGAAGCACAGCAGCAGCGGGCGCCACTGGTTGACGAATAGCTCGCGCAGCGAGCCCGACCGACGCGCACCACCGGACTTGGCATCTTCGATGGCCGAGGACGACAGCGACTCGTCCATGGTCCGGCGCAGCCAGAACACCACGATCGCCGAGATGCCGCCGATGCCGAAGGCCACGCGCCAGCCCCATTCGGACACCTGCGCCTTGTCCAGAAACGACAGCATGATGAACAAGGTCAGCTGCGCCAGCACGTGGCCGCCGACCAGGGTGACGTAATGGAAGGAGGACAGCAGGCCACGGCGACCTGGCATCGCCGCCTCGGACATATAGGTCGCACTGGCGCCGTACTCGCCGCCGGTGGCAAAGCCCTGCAGCAGGCGTGCGAGCAGCAGGATGATCGCCGCACCGAAGCCGATGCTGGCCGAGGTGGGCACCACCGCGATGCCGAACGAGCAGATCGCCATCAGCGTCACCGACACGGTCAGCGCGGCGCGGCGGCCGTGGCGATCGGCGAAGCGGCCGAAGTAC
>JBIIHJ010000143.1:0-9319 GCA_044235875.1 Pseudoxanthomonas sp. | reverse complement strand
CGGCCGGCGTGGTCGTGCAGATCGTCGAAGCGCCGCGCGATTCCAAGTCCAAGGGCGGGGTGCCCTACAGCGAGCGCTGACCCGCAAGGGCAGCCCTTCCGGTGCCATCTGCAATACCCCTGGCCGGGAATGAAGACGCGGCCTAGATCCGTACCGCAACCCGGTTGCGGCCGCCGGCCTTGGCGTCGTAGAGCGCCAGGTCGGCCAGTTCGACCAGACTGGCCGGGCCTTCGTCCTGGCCCATGCGGCCGGGCCACAGCGAGGCGGCGCCGACGCTGATGGTGACCACCGGCGCGGTGTAGCTTTCGGCGTGCGCGATGCCCAGCTCACGCACCGAGCGGCAGGCCGCTTCGGCCAGCATGCGCAGTGCATCCGGATCGCATCCGGGCAGCACCAGGGCCAGCTCCTCGCCGCCGTACCGCGCGGCCACATCGCCATGGCGCCGGGCGCAGCGCTTGACTGCCTCGGCCACCTTGCGCAGGCACGCGTCGCCGGCCTGATGGCCGTAGGTGTCGTTGAAGGCCTTGAAGTGGTCGATGTCCACCAGCAGCAGGCCCAACGGCGCACTCTCGCGGATGGCGCGCGGCCAGGTGTCGTCGAGGTATTCGTCCAGCGCACGGCGATTGGCCAGCCCGGTCAGGCTGTCGGTGCGCGCCAGCGATTCCAGTTGGTCCTGCACCAGCTGCCGCTCCAGCAGCTGGCGGCGCAGCCATTCGCCCAGGCCGGCCAGCAGCACGATGGTGACCAGGGTCAACAGCGCATGCAGGCGCACCGAGTGTTGCCAGGCTGCCAGGGATTCCTGCTCGGACAGTGCGGCCACGGCGATCACCGGAAATGGATGGCCATGGCGGAAGCCGCTGATGCGCCGCACCTGGTCCACCGGTGAGGTGTAGGTGAGCGCGCCGGCCTGCTGGGCCTGCATCGAGGCAAACAAGGTGGATTTGCCGATGTCCATCCCCACGCTGGCATCGCCATCGGGCGCGCGCGCATAGACCACGCCCTGGCTGCTGACCAGGGCGATGGCCCCGTCCTTGCCGATGTCGAAGCCACGATAGAATTCGGTGAAGTAGTCCGCGCGGATGCTTGCCAGCACCACGCCGGCGAACTTGCCGTTGGCATCGTTGAACCGGCGGCTCACGGTGATGATCCAGTGGTTGTCGGTCCGGCTGCGCACGGGCGGGCCAAGCCAGGACAGCGCATCGTCCACATCGCGATGGTGGCGGAAGTAGGCGCGGTCGGCGTTGTTCATGTTCGCCGGTACGTTGGGAAGCGACGTTGCGATCCAGTTGCCCTTGGCGTCGTAGACGAACAAACCGTGGATGCGCGAGGAGCGCTCGGCTTCGCGATGCAGGAAGGCGTTGAGCAGGTCCAGGTTGCGCGGGCCGGTCCCATGGTCCTGCAGGCTGGTGGCGATGCCCGACAGCGTGCTGTCGGCCAGCAGGAAGGAGTCTTCCGCGTGCTGGCCCACCGAACGTGCCAGGTTGGCGGCGTCCAGCTCGATCTGCTTGCGCGCTTCGGCGCGGGTCTCAAGCCCGTGCCAGTACTCGGCACCGGCGAAGATCAGGCACACCACGAGTACGAAGCCCCGCAGCAGGTTGGGTAACAGCCGTCTTGGCGTCGGATCCACCGTTGTCATTCCATGTATCCCCGCTACGCGGGAGGTTGGACGTGTGGCGCGGCGCCGTCATGGGCACGCGTTCGGGCCGCGGACGCGGCCAGGCGGCATCGTGCGGCTCAGGATTCCAGGTGCGCGCGCATGGCGCCCAGCAACGCCTGGCGGTTGTAGGGCTTGGCCAGGAAAGCGGCATTGCTGGGGAAGTCACGGAAGCTGTTCAACGCGTGGCCCGAGGTCAGGACCACCGGCAATTCCTGGTTGAGGTCGGCCAGGCGACGCGCCAGCTGGATGCCGTCCATGCCACCAGGCATGTTGATGTCGCTGAAAACCAGATTGACATCCTGGACCGTGGCCAGCACGTCCAGTGCCTGCATTCCGCCATTGGCAGCCATCACGCGGTAGCCTTCCGCCTCCAGGATCATCGCCGCGATCTCCCGGGCACCCTGGTCGTCCTCGACGACGAGGATCAAGGGCATGATTTCGCTGGGCATGATGTTTCCGGGGAAAAAGACAGCGCGAACGTGACAGTTATCCCGTGAAATTCCCGTGACCCCTTCTTATGCGATGGGCGGGGTCACTAGAATGGCGGCAGATGCCTGCCAGCGACCGCTACCGTCAGATCGTGGACCTCTCCCAGGATTGCATCCTGGAGCTGGATGCGGCCGGGCTCATCACCTCGGTCAACCGTCATGGCCTGGAGATGTTGCGTGCCTTCGAGCGCGGCGATGTGGTGGGCAAGGCTTGGCAGGCCTTTTGGCCGTTGCCGATGCGCGCGGTGGTGCGCGAGGCCATGCGTCGCGGGCTGGACGGCCAGTGCAGTGAATACAACGGCACGGTGGTCACGCTGCGCGATACAGAGCGGCTGTGGTCGATCTCGATGGCGCCCCTGACCGATGCCAGCGGCCGGGTCGAATCGCTGCTGGTGGTGGGCCGCGACATCACCGAGCTGCGCCGGGTCGAACAGGCCCTGCGCACCCTCAATCTCAGCCTGTCTTCGCAGCTGCAGGGCGCCGAAAGCCGCGCCATCGCGGCCAGTGAGCACAACGAATACCTCGAAGCGACCCTGACCCGCGCACAGGCCATCAGCGAGAAGCGTCGCCACGACGAGCTCGAAGCGCTGGAGCAGCGTGATATCGCCGAGGCCGCGCGTGCGATGGCCGAGCACACCGCGATGCAGGCGCAGAAGGGCGAGGCGGTCGGCCAGCTGGTCGCTGGCATCGCCCATGACTTCAACAACATGCTGCAGACCGCGGTCGCCGCGATCAGCGTGGTCACCGACAACCCCGACGCGCTCACGCCGATGCAGCGCAAGCTGCTGGGCCGCGGCGGCGACGCGCTCAATCACGCCAGCGCGGTGGCCAAGCGCCTGCTCGGGTTCGCCCGCCAGCATCCGGTGCGCGCCGAGTACATGGATGTGCAGGAGGTGGCGCTTGAAATGGCCGACCTGATGCAGCAGAGCCTGCCGCCGGACGTGGAGCTGGTGATGGATGCGCGCTCACAGGGGTTCCCCGTGGTAGCCGATCGCCACAGCGTCGGCCAGGCGGTGATGAACCTGTGCATCAACGCGCGCGATGCCTGCGAGGGCAGCGGGAGGATCACCCTGCGCTGCGATGAAGGGCATGTCGGCCAGGAGTGGGCCACGCCTACCCGCGCGGCGGGCGACTACGTGACGCTGTCGGTGTCCGACACCGGCGGCGGCATGGACCAGACGGCGATGTCGCACCTGTTCGAGCCGTACTTCACCACCAAGCCGGAAGGCCGCGGCACGGGCCTGGGCCTGGCCCAGGTCTACGCGCTGATGCGCCAGGCCGGTGGTTTCATCGATGTGGACAGTGCGATCGGCGTGGGCACGGTGATGACGCTGTGGTTCCCGCGCGCCCATGCCGGCATGGGCCAGACGATCGTGCCGTTGCCCGAAGCGGTGGATGATCTGCACGCCTGATCGGCCTGTCCCATATCCAATGCCCGTAAACGAAAACAGCCGCATCAAGCGGCTGTTTGCGCAAGACCACGTACGCTCCAATCACTGGGCGCGCGGCGTCCCCAGAACCTGCTGGTCCTGGCTGCTCAGGCGGTCGTTGGCGTTGGCGCTGAGCAGGGCGTTGACGTCCTGCAGGTCCGAGGCTTCCAGCGTGCCGGCAGCGGCTTCCAGCAGCAGGCGATTCTGCAGGAAGTTGTACTTGGCCAGCGAGTAGTTCTGCTGGGCGGTGACCAGGTTGTTCTGGTTGGTCAGCACGTCCAGCACGGTGCGCGTACCGACTTCCAGGCCTACCTGCGACGCGTCGTAGGCGCTGCGGGCTGAGACCACGGCGGAGCGACGGGCCTCGATCTCACTGATGCCTGCTTCCAGTACCTGGTAGGCGTTGCGCGTGTTGCGCACCACCGCACGGCGCTGCTGCTCGTAGCTGTCCTGAGCAGAATCGCGCTGGGCGATGGACTGGCGCACCTGCGACTGCACCGCGCCGCCTGAAAAGATCGGGATGCTCAACGTGACGCCGACCGACCGGCCGTCGTTCTGGCCGCGGCTGTTGAGGGCGTTGCCGGTGTCATCGCCACCCCATGCGGCGCTGCGGGTGTAGGCGCCGCTCAAGCTCAGGCTCGGCAGGTGGCCGGCGCGGGCGCCGTCGACACCGGCTTCGGCCGATTGCACCTGCAGCTGCAGCGACTTCAGGGCCGGGTTCTGGGCGATGGCGGTATCGACCCAGCCGTCCGCGCTGTACTGGGTCGGCAGCTGCGGCTTGAAGTCGTCCGGCAGGCCGCGCAGGTTGGCGACCGGCTGGCCGGTGATCTCGGTCAGGGCCTCGTAGGCATCCTTGAGGGTGTTGCGCTGGCTGATGACCGTGGCGCGCGCGCTGTCGTAGGAAGCGCGGGCTTCGTGCACGTCGGTGATCGGGGCCAGGCCCACGTCCAGGCGCTTCTGCGCGTAGTCGAACTGCTTCTGGTAGGCCGCTTCGGCCGCTTCGGCCGCGGCCAGCGTCTCGATGGCGATCAGGACGTTGAAATAGGCCGCCGACGTGCGGGTGATCAGCGAGTCGTTGGCCGAATCCAGATCGAAGTCGGCCGACTGGCTCAGGGCCTTCTGCGCGCGCACCGTCGCGTAGGAGCTGAAGTTGACCAGCTGCTGGCTCAGGTTGACCGCGTAGTCGCGCGAACGCGGGCTTTCGATCCAGTCACCGCCGTGGGTGACCTTGGCGCTGGCACGGCCAAGCGAGGCGGTGCCGTTGACCTGCGGCAGCAGTGCTGCGCGGGCCTGGACCACGCCTTCCTTCTGCGACAGCCGGCCGGCCTCGGCCTGGGCCAGGGTCGGATCGCCGTTGCGGGCCATTTCGTAGGTCTGCATCAGATCGGCGGCCGAGGCGACCGAAGGCAGCGCCAACGCCACTGCGAGAACGAGGGGAAGACGGATCATCGTGGGGATTTCCTTGAAGGTGTGTGGCGCTTAAAAAACGAACTGCGCGACGGGTGCGGCACCGGTCAGGTAAGGCAGGTCGGTCTCGAACAACGATTCGATGCGTGGGCCGGCCGCGTCGTTGTAGACCAGTACCGCTTCCATCACCGGCGAGCGGCCGCGGACCACGAACAGTCGGCCACCCGGGCGCAGCCACTGCAGAAAGCTGGCAGGCAGGCGATCGACCGCAGCGGTGACGCAGACCACGTCGAACTGGCGATCGGTGGTCCAGCGCAGCGCATCGGCGGTTTCGACCCGCACGTTGCTGCCCAGGCCGGCAGCCTCCAGGCTGGCCTGCGCCGAGGCGGCCAGCTCCGGGTGCAGTTCCAGGCTGACCACTTCGCGGCCCATCGTGGCCAGGCATGCGGTGAGAAAACCGCTGCCGGTGCCGATTTCCAGCACATCCTCGCCTGCCTGCACGTCCAGCGCCTGCAGGGTGCGGCCTTCGATGACCGGCTTCATCATGCGCTGGCCGTGGCCCAGCGGCAGCTCCAGATCGGCGTAGGCCAGCGCGCTGTGCGCGGCGGGCACGAAGCCTTCGCGTGGCAGCGTGGCCAGGGTTTCGAGCACGCGGCTGTCCAGCACGTCCCAGGGACGGATCTGCTGTTCCACCATGTTTTCGCGGGCTTGGGCGTAATTGATCGTCATGGGCGTGCTTTGTAGAGGCGTGTTCGAGGCGCGGGGCTGGGCATTCTAGCGGTGCGTGGCACGTCCGGCATGTTCAGGATGGCGGCGGCCGGCGCCTGAACGCAGTGCCGGAAGTCATCGGGCCGGAGGTCATGGTCAGGCGGTGCTCTCAACGTGGGCTGTAGGCCCGCAGGAACATGTCCACGGTGGCATCCAGGTGCGCGGACATCTCTGCGGCGCCGGGCTTGTTGCACACCCCGCACATCATGCGCCCATAGAGCTCGCCCTTGAGCAGGGTGAAGAACTGCTTGGCCGCGCAGTCGACATCGGGGATTTCAAGCTTGCCCTCGGACACGGCGGTGCTCAGGAACGCTGCAAAGCTGTCGTGGGTACGCTTGGGGCCGGCTTCCCAGAAGATCCGGCGCAGGCTCTGGTCGGCCTGGCCCGGGGTCACCATGATCCGGTGGGTGCTGATCGCTTCATCGCTGACCACCAGGTTGAAGAAGCCCTCGGCGATGTAGCGCAGCTGGCCGCGCAGGGTGCCGTCGGCCTGCACCTTGAAGAACTCGTCGGGCAGCATCTCTTCGCACAGGATGCGGACCGACTCGGAAAACAGGGATTCCTTGTCGCCGAAATGGCTGTAGACGGTCAGCTTGGAGACACCGGCCTCGGCGGCGATGCGGTCCATGCTGACCCCGGCGAACCCTTCGCGGGCGAACAGGGCCTTGGCCGCATCCAAGATGGCGGCGCGCTTGGCCAGGTCTTTGGGACGGCCAGGACCGGACGGCGCGCGGGCGGCGCGTTCGGGGTCGGAAGAAGGCAGGGGGGCGTGTTCGGCCATACCGCTAATACTAGACTAGGCGGTTCGATATTTACAGCCTCGGCCCGCCCCGACTGGCCGTGCCGTCATTGTCCCGTCAGCTTGGCCGGGCGTGCAGATGCCGCGCCGCCCGGCTGGGTGGTCAACCCGGCTGGCTGGCGACGACGCGCTGCGTGTCCAGCTGCTCCAGGACCACGTCCAGGGCCTGCCGGGTGGTCAGGGCCTGGCCCGGGCTTGCCAGATCGGCGGTGAAGGCGCGGGCATTGAGGGCGCCATCCACGGCGCGTTCGACGTGTTGGGCTTCGGCTTCCAGGCCCAGCGAGTGCCGCAGCAGCATCGCGGCCGACAGGATCGTCGCGTAGGGATTGGCGATGCCCTTGCCGGCGATGTCCGGGGCCGAGCCATGGATCGGTTCGTAGATCCCGACCTTGCCTTCCTGGCCCAGCGAGGCAGAAGGCAACAGGCCTAGCGAACCGGCCAGCATCGAGGCCTCGTCGGTGAGGATGTCGCCGAACATATTCTCGGTCACGATCACGTCGTACTCGCGTGGCTTGGCCAGCAGGTGCATGGCCATCGAGTCGACCAGTTGGTGCTCCAGCTGCACCTCCGGGAATTCCTCGCGGCCGATACGCGTGGCCACGTCGCGCCACAAGCGCGAGGTTTCCAGCACGTTGGCCTTGTCCACAGAGGTGACCTTGCCGCGCCGTGCCTGTGCCAGCACGAAGGCACTGCGCATGACGCGCTCGATTTCAACCACCGAGTAGCTGCAAAGGTCGCTGGCGGACTCGGCGGTACGGGTCTTGTCGCCGAAGTAGATACCGCCGGTGAGCTCGCGCACGACCATGATGTCCACCCCGGTCAGCAGGTGCGACTTGATCGGCGAGGCATCCAGCGCGGCGGCGTGCGGACGTACCGGGCGCAGGTTGGCGAACAGGCCCAGGGCGCGGCGGATCGCCAGCAGGCCCTGTTCGGGACGCACCTTGGCGTTGGGATCGGACCACTTGGGCCCACCGACGGCGCCCAGCAACACCGCATCGGCCTGCTGGCATGCAGCGGTGGTCGACGCGGGCAGCGGCACGCCGTGGCGGTCGATGGCGATGCCGCCGATGTCGTGTTCGGCGAAGGAGAAGTCGTGGCCGTGGTGCAGGGCGACCGCCTTCAGGACGGCCACCGCGGCGGCGGCCACTTCCGGGCCGATGCCGTCACCGGGCAGGACGACGATGTCAGCGTGCATGGGTGTCCTCGTAACGTGCGATCTCAGGTGCGCGGGCCAGCAGGTAGCCCAGTTCGTCGACGCCTTCCAGCAGGCAGGTCTGCGAAAAGCCGTCCAGCGGGAAGCCGTACGTGCGGCCATCGGGCGTGCGCAGTTCGCGTGCGGCCACGTCGATGGTGAGCAGGTCGTCCGGACGTTCCATCAGCGTCTGCACGTCGGCCTCGGCCAGCACGATCGGGATCAGGCCGTTCTTCAGGCTGTTGTTGCGGAAGATGTCCGCGATCTCGCTGGACACCACGGCCTTGAGGCCCAGGTCGGTCAGCGCCCACGGCGCGTGCTCGCGCGAGGAACCGCAACCGAAGTTGCGCCCGGCCAGCAGGATCGCGCGGTCCGCGTTTTCAAGCTGGTTGAAGGCGAATTCTGGATTCGGCACGCCTTCGGAGATCCAGCGCCAGTCGTTGAATGCGAACTGGCCCAGGCCCGCGCGCTCGGTCGTGGACAGGAAGCGCGCCGGGATGATCTGGTCGGTGTCGATGTTGGTCGAGCGCAGCACGACAGCCTGCGAGGTGACGGTCTTGATCCCGGCCATTACGCGGCCACCTCGCCGTCGTCCAGCGCGAACTCGGTCGGTACGTCGGTCACCTCGACGCTGGGCAGCGCTTCGGGCGTGATCTCTGCGCGCGGGCGCAGCGGCGTGTCGCGGATGCTGCGGGCCAGCGCGCTGGCCACCGTGGCGGAGAAGGCCATGCTGGCGGCCTGGTTGGTTTCGGGGCTGGACATCACGCCACTTCCTTCTGCGGGTTGGCTTGGAACATCTCGCGTACATCGGCCACCTGACCCTGCACCGCCGACCACGCCGCGCTCAGCGGCGAGGCCAGCAACGTGCGCGAGCCGGGGCCCTGGCGACCTTCGAAATTGCGGTTGCTGGTGGACACGGCCAGTTCGCCCGGGGCGACCAGGTCGCCGTTCATGGCGATGCACATCGAGCAGCCGGACTCGCGCCACTGCGCACCGGCGGCGCGGACGATGGCATCGATGCCTTCGGCCTCGGCCTGGCGCTTGACGATCTCCGAGCCCGGCACGACCAGCATGCGCACGCCGTCGGCCACTTTGCGGCCGGCCAGCACACGCGCGACATCGCGCATGTCGCTCAGCCGGCCGTTGGTGCACGAGCCGACGAAGACCACGTCGACCTTCGCGCCGGCCACGGTATTGCCCGCGTCAAAACCCATGTAAGCCAGGCCCTTGCGCGCAGCGGCATCGTTGGCAGCCGGGATCGGCGCATCGATGGCGATGGCCGTGCCCGGATGCGTGCCCCAGGTCAGGGTCGGGCGGATGTCGGCGGCGTCGATGACCACCTCGCTGTCGAAGCGCGCGCCGTCTTCGCTGCGCAGTGTCTTCCAGTAAGCGACCGCCGCGTCGAAGTCGGTGCCTTTGGGGCCGCGCGGCGTGGCTGCGACATAGTCGAAGGTGGTCTGGTCCGGCGCCACCATGCCGGCGCGCGCGCCGGCTTCGATGGACATGTTGCACAGGGTCATGCGCTGCTCCATGTCCATCGCGGCGATGGTGGAGCCGCGGAATTCCAGCACGTGGCCG
>JBIIHJ010000432.1:0-2869 GCA_044235875.1 Pseudoxanthomonas sp. | reverse complement strand
CCGAGGCGGCGTTGCATCGATTCGACATCGCCCTGCTGGACCTGGACCTGCCCGGCATGGATGGGCTGTCACTGGCCACGCAGCTACGCGCGCAGGGCATGAACCTGCCGCTGCTGGCGGTCACCGCGCGTGCCGATGCCCAGGCCGAAGCACTGGCGCGCGCAGCGGGGCTGGACGGCTTCCTGCGCAAGCCGGTGACCGGCGAGCTGTTGGCCGAAGCGATGGCATCGCTCCTGCGCGGCCGACGCTGATCTGCGCCATGACGTCGACTCCATCACGAACTGGAGGGCCTTAGACCGTGCGCCACGCCGGCGGTTGGTAGCATCTCAGGCTCTGATCCCCCGCAGTAGGTTTGTTTCATGGACGCAGATCTTTCCCCGGCGCGCGCTGCGTCGCCGTCTGGGCCTGACCCCGAAGCCGCCTCGGCCGTGACGCGCAAACTCGATGGCCGCCTCACCGAACACGGGGGACAACTGGAAGGCCAGGTTCGGGTGGGTGGCCAACACCTGGGTGCGGGCCTGGATTCCCAGGTGCAGGGCGAGGTCGTCCGCCGGGATGGCCTGGTTCACTACACGCTGGAAGGCACCGCCACCGGATTCATCCAGGCCAGCGGTTCGGTGCGCGGTATCGGCGGCAGCGTGCGGGCGCAGGAGCGAGGAACGGCAAGATTTGAAGTCGCCATGCCTGAAAGCGCCGCGTCTGGCGCGGACCTGCGTTCGATCAATCCCTTCGAGCCGACCTCGATGCCGCCCGGCACCCGGGTCGCCATGGATGCATCCGGCACCGGCAGCGTCACGCTGGAAACCCAGTTGCGGCAACTGGCCAGCAAGGATCGCCTGGGCCAGGAGCAAGGCGTGCAGATGTCGGTCGAGGCACTGGAAGACCACCGGATGCGCGTGGTGGCCGGGCCGCGCCAGGCCGTGGAGGCCTATCACGGGATCGGCATGAAGCTCGGTCCGGCCAGCGCGATGCTGGGCCGCGAGGATCGGGTCTCTGGCGGCACGCTGCACGCCGCCGAGTTCGACCTGTCCAACCCCCAGGGGCGCCAGGCCTACGATGAGCTCATGCGCTCGGGCGTGATGCCGACGCGCGATGGGCCAGGCCTGTCGCAGGTCAGCACGGTTTCGCGCCTGGACGTGCATTCGGAAGGCAAGGTCGATCTTGGGATCGGCAGGTACGAAACCTCGCTTTCGACAGGGGCCAACAGCGGCCAGGCCGTGCGCACCGAGCATGGCGATGGCAGCGTGGAGGTCTCGCGCACGCTGCGTTATCGCGAACACGCGATCGCCCTGCAGATCGATCAGCCGTTTGCCGCCGACGGCATCCCGGGCGAGCGCAGCTACGGCTTTCGCTTCACGCCCGACGCGACCCAGGCCGGTCAGCTCAACGCGGTGTACGGCCGCGCTGGCGACGCGCCGTTCCAGGCGGGGCAAGAGGCGACGTTGCGCTTCAGCGAGCGGGAGATGACGCAGCTGCAGGCCGCCACTGCACGTGCCGACCACAACCTGTCCCGCGTGGGGGGCAATGACGCGATCCGCCTGCTCGCCGAGCCTGCGGCCGATGGCAGCCAGCGCACGCCGGAACGCTTCGCGGTCGATCTCATCCGCAACCCGAGTACCTTGTCCAGCCTGCCTGCGACCCTGTACACCGTCTCGCTGCGCTCGGGCGAGGAAGCGCGTGACCGGCCGCTGGCGCTGTCTCCCCTGCCGGGTCGGGTGGACGGCGCCGTGGCGCAGCCGCATGCGCCTGCATCGGGGTCAGTGGAGCAGGCGCCCAGGGTCGACTTCAATCCGGCCACGACCGCGGCACCGACGCTGGGCCAGGATCGCCATCCCGACACGCCGCTCTACACGGCGATCCGTGATCGGGCGCCCGGCGTGGGTGAGGACCACCTGGCCCAGGCCACCCTGCTGGCCCGGCATGAAGACATCACCCTCGAACGCCTGCAACACGTCGGGGTGCACGACCAGACGCTGTGGCTGGCCGGCAACCTGCCGGGCCAGCGCGCCGCCGTGGATCTGAATCAGCCGGCACCGCAGGCACACCAGAGCAGTGCCCAGTTGCTGATGATGCCGATCGCGCCGGAACAGGCGCAGCAGCAGGAACGCCAGGCTTCGATCGCCCGCGGCTGACCTCCAGTGTGAAACCGGGCGCAGCACGCGCCGCGCCCGATACGGCTCAGCGTGCGCTGTGCCGGTGCACCGACTCGACCAATGCGGCGACGTGGTCGGGATTCATGTCCGGCGACATGCCGTGCCCAAGGTTGAAGACGTGGCCGTCGCGGCTGCCGCCGTTGCCCGAAGCGTAGCTGTCCAGTACCTGCTTGACCTGCGCATCGATCGCGCTCGGCGCGCCGTACAGCACGGCGGGATCGAGATTGCCCTGCAGCGCGACCTTGCCGCCGGTGCGACGCGCGGCATCGGACAGCTCCACCAGCCAGTCCACGCCGACCGCGTCGGTGCCGGTGGCGGCCAGCGCCTCCAGGTGCGCGGCGTTGCCCTTGCCGAACAGGATCAGGGGCGCGCGCTCGTCACCATCACCGCGATCCAGTTCGGCGGCGATGCGCTGCAGGTAGGGCAGCGAGAACTCGCGGTACATCGACGGGCTCAGCACGCCGCCCCAGGTGTCGAAGACCTGCAAGGCCTGCGCGCCCGCGGCGCGCTGCGCCGACAGGTAGGCGATCACCGCATCGGTGTTGACCTTGAGCAGCGCGTGCAGCGTGGCCGGATCATTGAGCGCCATTGCCTTGATCCGGGCGAAATCCTTGCTGCCACCGCCTTCGACCATGTAGCAGGCCAGCGTCCACGGGCTGCCGGAAAAACCGATCAGTGGCACGCTGCCGTCCAGCGCGCGCCGGATCACGCGCACC
>JBIIHJ010000142.1:0-9329 GCA_044235875.1 Pseudoxanthomonas sp. | reverse complement strand
GGAGGCACCGACCGGGGACGGACAGGTTACCAGTCCAGGCCAAAGGACAGCTTGAACATGCGCGGCGGCCACTGGGTCTCGGTCCCGTTACGCGTGCCCAGCAAGGCGCTGGTGTAGTCGGTGTTGTACTGGGTGAAGTTGGTCCAGTTGAACACGTTGAAGATATCGCCCCGGACACGCATCTTGATGTCGGTCCCGGTGTCGAAGGTCTTCTCCACGGCCAGATCCAGCTGCTTGTAGCCCAAGGTGTGATCCGGGGTGTAGGACGCAAAGCTGAAATTGCCGTTGGGGTCGCGATTGTTGACGGTCGCGATCGGCTCCGGCGTCGCCAGCGTCAGCTTTCCGGAAACGGTGAATCCGTAGAACCCCGTCATCCCGGTCATCACCAGGCGGTGGCGCGGCACGCCTGCCGAGCGCAGGAATGACTGGCCGTCCAGGTTCGGCAGATCGAACAGATAATGCTCATCGGCATCGGCCGTGCTCAGGCGGTTTTCCTTGGCATCGCTGAAGGTGTAGGCGATGGTCACGCCCCAGGGCGAATCCTCGGTGTACTGCTTGTCAGCCGACAAGAGCAGCTGGTTGAGCTTGGTATCGATGGCGTTGTCGACCAGGACCAGATTGCCATAGCCGGGAATTGGCTGGTTGCCAGCGTAATTTCCCCACTGCAGGCTGCCGTCCCCGCCGTGGAACGAGCCGTCGGGATAGCGATTGCCGCCAGTGAACAGCAGGCCGTCGTAACTGCGCACATGGGCGATGGCCGCGGACGTATTCCACTCCGCTCCACCTAACGCGATGATGTTGCGGATACCCACGCTGATCTGATCCGAATAAGGCGTCTTCAGGTCATTGTTGAGCAGGTTGATCTCTGAACCAACGTTGGGATTGGCCGCCGCCAATGCATCCAGGTTTGCGCGGTCCAGATAAGCCGGATCCCAATTGAGGCAGTTGTCCACACCCACCGTGCACGGATGGGCGGCACTGTTGAAATTGTAGGTATAGCTTGGGAACGCACTCTTGGACTGCTCGAGCGCCAGATAATCGA
Organism: Pseudoxanthomonas sp.; assembly: GCA_044235875.1. Classification (GTDB taxonomy): domain Bacteria; phylum Pseudomonadota; class Gammaproteobacteria; order Xanthomonadales; family Xanthomonadaceae; genus Pseudoxanthomonas_A. The sequence continues at coordinate 8,287 of JBIIHJ010000142.1, read as the reverse complement.
ACAGGTTGCGGTCGTAGGAGCGCCCTGCGCCCCCGAAGATCACATGCCGCTGATCGCCGGTCAGGTCGTAGGAGAAGCCCACGCGCGGCGCCCAATTGTTCTTGTCCGCCTTGCGGTTGTTGCCCGTGGAAATGTAGTCGTTGATGTCGTAGTCGGTGTTCTGGATATTGCTCCAGCCCTGCAGCGCGGTGACCAGCGCCGCGGGCGTCTGGTAATCCTCGTACGACGGTGTTTTTTCGTAGTCGTAGCGGACACCTAAGTTCAACTCCAGCCGATCGGTGACCTGCCAGTCGTCCTGGAGATAGAGACCGAATTGCTTGTTCTTGGACGTCACCGCCGGGCTCTCGCGCCCTGGAATGACCGAGTTGAACTGCACACGGAAAGGCTCGAAGCTCGCCAGTGAATCGTTGCCGGCCGCCAGATTTTGGTAGTAATCGACAAAGTACTGCGGACTGTAGGGCTGCTGCTCGAGCGAGGTGACCTCCACGTCCTTGTACTTGACGCCCATCTTGATGGTGTGACCTTCAAGACCGAAGAACGTCAGGTCGTTCTGGATGCCATCGCCTTTCTGGCCCTTTTCCTGGTACGAGGGTCCGCCGCCAATATTCAGGATCGCCTCGCCGTCGACCTTGTTCACCAGATTGTTGCGCACCAGATAGGCAGGACCGACGTCGATCGGGCGCGGGCTCCACTGATCGTCTTCATGCGTCAGGTGCAGGTCGTTGAGCCAGTTCTCGTTGCTGAACTGCCAGCGCAGGTCGAAGCGCTTGGAATCGTTGGTCTTGCTGCTGCCGAAAGCGTAGGTATTGGGTCCGTCACCAACATTGGTCAGCTCCGATTCGTCACGGATCTTCGCCGATAGCTCCAGCAGGTTGTTCTCGTTGGCCTGCCAGGTCAGCTTGCCGAACCAGTTGTCCTGCTCGAACGGCAAGGTCACTGGACCCAGATAGCTGGCCAGTTCCGGCGTCAGGTCATTCGTATCGAACGCCGTATCGCCCACCCGGACCGTGCGCGGACGATCGATACGCTTGGCTTCATAGGTCACGAAGAAGAACAATTTGTCCTTGATGATCGGGCCGCCAAAGGATGCACCGAACTGTTCCTCGCTGGACGGCACCTTGGTCGCACCTGGCTGGTCTTCGGCGTAAGTGGGCTCGCGCCACTGGTCGGTGGTGTAGTCCCAGAAGAACTGACCCTTGAACTTGTTGGTGCCCGACTTGGTCAGCGCGGTGACCGCGGCGCCGGAGATCTGGTCGTACTCGGCTTTGTAGTTGGAGGTGATGACCTTGTATTCACCGATGGCCAGCTGCGGAAACGGATTGCCGCTGGTCGAATCCTGGCCGCCCACACCGCCCTTGAGCACGTAGTTCTTCTGGCCCACACCGTCAATGAAGACGTTGATGCCGTTGCTGTTCTGCGCGCCACTGCGCAGCTTGGTCGAGCCATCTGAGGACTGCTCGAAGATCATGCCTGGCACGGTATCGGCGAACGCCAGAAAGTTGCGCGAGCTCTGCGGCAACGCCTGTATCTGGGCCTGGCTGACGTAGGTGGCCACTTCGGAGGTCTTGGTTTCCGCGATCACCGGCGGCGCAGTGACCTTGACCGCATCAAGGTCGGTGGCGCCGCCATCGGGCGTGACCGCAGCGGTCGCGGCTGCATCGAGATTCAGGGTCGCGGTCTGGCCGACCTGCAGGGTCAGTTCCTTGCTGCTGGCCTGACCATCGGTCACGACATCGACCTTGTAAGCACCGGGTGGCAAGCCGCCCACGATGTAATTGCCATCGGCACCAATCCGTGCCGAACGACTCAGGCCGGTATTGGTGTTGGTCACGGTCACGGTGGTGCCCTCACCTGCACCGCTGACCTGTCCGCGCAACGTGGCTGAGGTCGACTGCGCCATCGCCAAAGGGCTTGCCCCCATCACAAGACAGCTTGCGAGTGCGCAGCTGAGCAGCCTGCGCGCGGGTCGAAGGGTCTTACCGGTGGTATGCATCATGCGTTGGCCCCTCCCAGGGCTTGTCCAAACTTGACTCGGGGGATCGTCAAAAACAGCAACCTGCTGCTACGGCGTAAAACCCAACCTTTCAGGCTCGGGCGGCGCCCTTGGTGGCCGGCGCGGAATTGCGCACGACCAATTCGGGGACTAGGGGTTCGGCGGCTGGCGTGATGGGCTGGCCCTTGGCATCGATGATCTGCAGCAGGCGCTGCAGGGCGCTGGCACCCAGCTCGGCGATACTGATCCGCATGGTGGTGAGCGTGGGGTGCACGAAGCGCGCGACCGGCACATCGTCGAACCCGGCCAGGGCAATGTCTTCCGGGACATGCAGGCCGGCTTCGTTGAGTGCAAACAGGCAGCCCAGCGCCATCATGTCGTTGGCAGCGAAGACCGCATCCGGGCGCGACGTCCACTTCAGCAGCGCGGTGCCCGCCTCCATGCCGGAGGCTTCGTCGAAGTTGCCCGGCAGCACCTGCGCCTGGGCATCGGGCAGCAACTCCGCCAGCGCGTCACGGTAACCGCGCAGACGTTCGGCCGCGTCGAAGTTGTCTTCCGGGCCCGCGATGAAGGCGATGCGCCGGTGCCCGGCCGCGACCAGATGCCGCATCATCGCCACTGCGCCGCCGTGGTTGTCGATGTTGAGCACCGGATAGGTCTCGTCGGGCAGATGGGTGTTGATGAGCACCGCCGGCAGGCCGGACGGCAGGTTGTCGATCAGAAAGCCCGGCTGGCTGGCGTAGGGCGAGAGCACCACTAGGCCATCGACCCGGCCACGCATCGCCCGCAGGGCCGCGCCCTGCGCTTCCTGGGCGCCGTGGTAGCTGGACACCAGCAGATGCTTGCGGCGCTCTCGGGCCACGCCGTCGATGCCGCGGATCAGTTCGGAGAAGAACTCGCCGTACAGGTCCGGCAGCACCACGCCGATGGTCTGGGTGCTGCGGCTGCTGAGGCTGCGGGCGGCCGCATGCGGCTGGTAGCGCAGGCGCTGAGCGATCTCCAGCACCTGACGCCGCACGTCCGGGGCCACGTTGTGGTGACCGTTCAACGCCCGCGAGACGGTGGCAACCGAGACCGCTGCCTCGCGTGCCACGTCTTTGATGGTGATGGTTCCGCTTCGCGACACACCCGCCCTCCGCGGTCATGGTGACAACACTGGGCGCGGACTGTAATCGCTTCCACGTGGCCGAGTAAACCCGACGTTTGGGGAATGTTAAACCGTATGTGCATCAAGAACTTGCGAAGAGCCAGCGCATGTACGGTGTTGCCGCCGTCGCGGCAGCGTGACAGTGGCGTGTCATTCGATGCGGCTTTGTGCCTCTTCCGGCGTCAGGGCATCGATGCTCAGGGCATGGATCTCGCGCTGCATTAGCTCGCCCAGGGCGGCGTACACGGCGCGATGCCGGGCCAGGGGCAACGTGCCGGCAAATCGCTCGCTGACGATCCTCACCCGGAAGTGGCCTCGCCCATCGCGTGCGCCCGCGTGGCCGGCATGACGGTGGCTTTCGTCTTCCAGCTCCAGCACCAGCGGCTGCAGTCCGGTCTGGAGGGCAGCGCGGATCAAGGCCATGCGCTCGCTCACGGCATCACCTTCAGAAACGGGCGCACATCCACCCGCGCATAGACCCCGGCCAGCGTGTAGGGATCGGCGTCGGCCCAGGCCCGTGCCGACTCAAGCGAATCGAACGCGGCAATCACGATGCTGCCACTGAAGCCGGCCGGACCCGGATCGGGCGAATCGATCGCCGGACACGGACCGGCCACCAGCAACCGTCCGGCATCCAACAGCGCCTGCAGCCGCGCCAGATGCACCGAGCGCACCGGCTGGCGCAGCGCCAGTGAATCGGGAACATCGTGACCTTCGATGGCGTACCACATGGCGATTGGACCTTGGTATTGAACGGGCGCCGATTGTACGGACCCGGCTGGCGCTGGACAGGCGCACGGCCAGCCCGTACTCTTTGAGCCAATTCGGCACGGCACGACCTGCAGCGGCCGTCGTCCAGCGTGTATCACAAGCGCCCATGGACGACCATCCAACCACTGCCACGCGCGTCTCGCAGCCAGACCACCTCCTCCTCAAGGTCCCCCGCAGCCAACCCCACGGGTATGCGCCGCCTTGGGCTTACGTGCGAAGCCCTTTCGCCACGCAAGAGCTTTATCAGTGCAGTTAGTCCACGCGCAGCCTCCCCGGCCCGCGCGCTTTTTCGCAATCGCATCGTCCGTTGGCGCAACCCGCCGTGGACAGCCCCCGCCATAGTGTTGACGCGACACGGCCCGTACCTGATGACATCGCAACCCGCGCCCGGCGCGACCGCTTCCACCGACACCAGCCAGCAGAAGCCGCAGCAGCACGAGATGCCGCTGGCGGTGGTCCATGGCCAGCCGGTGCTGCAGATCCCGCAGGACCTGTACATCCCGCCGGATGCGCTGGAAGTGATCCTGGATGCCTTCGAAGGCCCACTCGACCTGCTGCTCTACCTGATCCGCCGTCAGAACCTGGACATCCTGGATATCCCGGTGCTGGAAATCACCCGCCAGTACGTGGATTACATCAACGTCATGCAGGAGCTGCGCTTCGAACTGGCGGCCGAGTACCTGGTGATGGCCGCGATCCTGGCCGAGATCAAGTCGCGCATGCTGCTGCCGCGCCCGCCGGCGGTGGAAGGAGACGAAGGCGATCCGCGTGCCGAACTGGTGCGCCGCCTGCAGGAATACGAGCGGTTCAAGCAGGCTGCCGAGGACATCGACGCCCTGCCCCGCCAGGACCGCGACACGGCCCTGGCCCATGCACACGTGCCGGACCGGGCCGCGATCAAGGTGCCGCCGGAAGTCGAACTGAAGGAAATGCTGCTGGCGCTGCACGACGTGCTCAAGCGCGCCGAGCTGTTTACCGGCCACGCGATCAAGCGCGAGGCCCTGAGCGTCCGCCAGCGCATGGGCGAGGTGCTGTCGCGACTGGAAGACGGCAAGTTCCATCGCTTCGAGACCATGTTCACCGCCGAAGAGGGGCGCCTGGGCGTGCTGGTGACCTTCCTGGCCATGCTGGAACTGGCCAAGGAGCAGCTGCTGGACATCGTGCAGGAAGCTCCGCTGGCGCCGATCTACGTCAAGTCGCTGGCGCTGGGCAACACCAACGAACCGCTGCAGTTCTCCAGCGAGTTCGACGATTCCGACGCGGCCAACGACGCCTGATCCGGCCACCGCGGCCGGCCCGCCACTCCCGGATTGATTCCGGCCTGACACGACACTGCATGCAAGACGAAGCTTTCGACCACGAATCCGACACCTCCGCCCCGGCCGCCGTCGACCAGGGGCTGATCAACCGCATCGTCGAGGGCGCGCTGCTGGCGGCGAACCTGCCGATGACCGCCGCGCAGCTCGAAGGCCTGTTTCCCGAGGACCATCCGGCCCCGGAAGGCAGTATCGCCGCCGCCCTGGAACAGCTGTCCGCCGCCTGCGCCGAGCGTGGCGTGGAACTGGTCGAAGTGGCCAGCGGCTACCGCTACCAGGTCAAGGCCGAAGTGCACGGCTGGGTCTCGCGCATGTGGACCGAGCGCAAGACCCGCTACACCCGCGCCACCCTGGAAACCCTGGCGCTGATCGCCTACCGCCAGCCCATCACCCGCGGCGAGATCGAACAGGTCCGCGGCGTGGCGGTCAGCAGCAACATCATCCAGGCCCTGGAGGAACGCGAATGGATCCGCGTGGTCGGCCATCGCGACGTGCCCGGCCGGCCGGCGTTGTTCGGCACCACGCGCGGCTTCCTGGATTACTTCGGGCTCAAGCGCCTGGACGAGCTGCCGCCGCTGTCCGAGCTGAAGGATATCGGCGAGCTGGAGCCGCAGCTGCCGTTCGCCGGCGCGCCGATCACCGCCAAGGCCGATGCCGAAGGCCAGCCGGCCGACGACGCCGGACCGCACGACCAAGCCGACAGCGACACGCCGGCTCCTGAAGAAGACACCCCCGACGCAGCCGTCCAGGCGACTGCCGACACGCCGGCACAGGATGTGCAGGCCCACCCGGGCGATGACGCCCCCGCCGGGACCGCGCCGCAGGCCACCACGCCTGCGGCCACCGACGCTGCAGACGATGTCGTCGCACCTGCGCACGACATCGAACCGACCGCACTGACCTCCGATCAGGATGCCGACGCGGACGACACCCAGACTTCCCAACAACCCCAAGAAGACGACGCCGCACCGGTCTCGTCGGAGCAGAAACCATGAGTGACACCCCCCGCAGCAAGCTGTCGCTGAAGCGCGACGCCGCCGCAACCCCCGAAGTCCGCCTGGAAGAGCGCCTGCACAAGGTGCTGGCGCAGGCCGGCCTGGGCTCGCGCCGCGCGCTGGAACAGCGCATCGCCGACGGCCTGATCAAGGTCAACGGCGAGGTCGCGCAGACCGGCATGTCCATCAGCAGCGGCGACCGGGTCGAGCTGGACGGCCGCACCTTCGTCGCCAGCGCGCTGACCGAAGCCCCGCGCGTGCTGATCTACAACAAGCCCGAAGGCGAAGTGACCACCCGCGAAGATCCCGAAGGCCGCCCGACGGTGTTCGAAGCGCTGCCGGCCCTCAAGGGCGCGCGCTGGATCGCCATCGGCCGCCTGGACATCAACACCACTGGCCTGCTGCTGCTCACCACCGATGGCGAGCTGGCCAACGCGATGATGCATCCGTCCTACGAGGTCTCGCGCGAGTACGTGGTGCGCGTGCGCGCCCCGGAAGGCCAGGACACCGTGTCAGACGAACTGGTCGAACGCCTGCGCAAGGGCGTGGAGCTGGAAGACGGCCCGGCCAAGTTCGATGAGGTCGAGCGCATCGGCGGCACCGACTCGCATGACTGGTACCGCGTCGCCCTCAAGGAAGGCCGCAACCGCGAAGTGCGCCGTCTGTGGGAGTCGCAGGGCTGCCAGGTCAGCCGCCTCAAGCGCACCCGCTACGGCACCGTCGAACTGCCGCAGCCGCTGCTGCGCGGCCAGTCGCAGGAACTGGCTGAGACGCAGGTCAACGCACTGCGCAAGTCCCTCAAATTGGAAGACGGCACGCCCGCCGCCCTGACGCTGCAGCCGGTCATCGGCCAGCGCAGGGCCGCCAAGACCGTGGTCAACGCCCGCGGCGCCGGCAACGCCTACGTCAACGGCCACAACACCACCGCCGAAGAAGGCCGCGAGCTGCGCCGTTTCGACAACGTGCGCGAGGACCGTGGCCGTGGTGGGCGTGGCAAGCCGGGCGGCTTCCGCGGTGGCCTGACGGTCACCGGTGAAGCGGCGGCCAACCAGTCGCAGAAGCCGTTCAAGACGCGCGCCGCCAAGGGTCCCAAACCGCTGCCCGATGGCAACCCGGCGGCTTTCCGCAGCTGGTACGTGCCCGAGGGCGTGGACACCGGCCCGACCGGTCACCGCAATGCAGGTCCCGGCGGCCCGAAGAAGCCCTACGGCGGCAAGCCGGGCGGTCCGCGTCGTGGCGGTCCGGGCGCAGGCCCGGGTGGCGCAGGCAACAGCCCTTACGGCGGCTTTGGCGGTGACGAGCGCGGTCCGCGCGGCGGCCAGGGCGCCGGCCAGGGCCAGCAGCGCAAGGCCAAGCCGTACGGGCACCCCGGCAATGCGCCGAGCTTCCCGTCCGATCACGCCACGCCCGGCGCCTACAACCCCTATGGCCAGCGCCAAGGTCAGGGTCGTCCTGGCGGCGGTGCGAACCGTCCTTCGGGCGGCAACCGTCCGGGCGGCAACGGCCCGCGTCCGGGCGGCGGCAACCGCGGCCCGGGTGGCAACCGTCCGAGCGGCCCGCGCGGCGGCGGTCGCGGTGGCCAGCGCGGCGGCGGCAACGGCTGATCGCGCTCAGGGTGGGAAGCGAACCACGTCGTTCGCTTCCTGTCCCGCCCTAGATGGACGCGCGGCGATGGCTGCGCGCTCGACTGACAAGCCCGCAAGGCGCCGCAAAGATGAGAACCACTCTCATCATCCCGGTTATACTGCGCGCCGGAATTCCCCCCAGTTACGACGATCCGCCCATGTCTTCCGCTTACGGCGCCGAAACGGTGCTTGAGGTCCGCCACTGGACCGACGACTACTTCAGCTTCACCACTACCCGCGATTCGGGCTTCCGCTTCGAGAACGGGCAGTTCGTGATGATCGGCCTGGAGGGCGAAACGCGCCCGCTGCTGCGTGCCTACTCCATCGCCAGCGCCAACTGGGAAGAGCAGCTGGAGTTCTTCAGCATCAAGGTGCCCAACGGCCCGCTGACCTCGCGCCTGCAGCACATCAAGCCCGGGGACAGCGTGCTGATCGGCAAG
>JBIIHJ010000139.1:0-9371 GCA_044235875.1 Pseudoxanthomonas sp. | reverse complement strand
GCCGCACCACAGCGCCTTGGTAAGCGCCTTGGTACCGGTCATGGCGAACGCCAATGGGCGCCCGTCGATCAGACCACGTTCGTGCGCGCCAGCGGCGCGCCGCAACAACAGCTACAACTTCGCTACGACACACGGGTGCAGCTGATCGCACAAGGCGTGCTGCCACGGCGCTGGCGCACGCCGGGCGGCGATCGTCCACAGGCATTTCCACAGCGCTTTGTGCCTGATCCCTGAGCTGCTGGCCCAGGGACGACAACGGGCCCGAAGGCCCGTTGTCAGTGCGGAAGGACCAGCGCGATCAGTGGTGCTTGTCCAGGTCGTGCTGGAAGGCGCTGACTTCTTTCTCGGCGCGGTCCTTGTCCCAGCCGTAGCGTTCCTGCAGCTTGCCGGCCAGATACTGCGCGTTGCCTTCGGCCACGTCGAAGACGTCGTCGGTCAGGTCGCCCCACTTGGCCTGGGCCTTGCCTTTGAGCTGCTTCCAGTTGCCGGCAATGATGTCCTTGTTCATGCGTCACCTCATTGATGGTTGGGATGTCTTACGTATCGCGTGACCACCTTGGACATCGCCCTGTTCGGCGCGCATGAGCCATGCGTGCATGTAGCGTTATGCGTTCAGCGTGCGGGTATGTCGGGCAGGGCACGCAAAAAAGCCGGCTTGCGCCGGCTTTTTCGCTGCGATGGGGCAAGGCCCCCGCGCGAGACTTACTTGGTGCCGGTGCCGCCGGTCTTGTCGGCGGAATCTTCCAGCTTGCCGCCCACCTTCTGGACGTCCTGGCCAGCGCCCTTGACGGTGTTGCAAGCGGCCAGCGAGCCAGCGAAGAACACGGACAGCACCAGCAGACAGATCATGCGCTTCATGGGAATTCTCCAGTTTGGTTTCCCGGTTTTCCCCTTCGGAAAACCTTGGCGTGAAGGCTGCCGACGAGGACGTGGACACTGCGTGAACCCGCTGAACCGCAGGCATCGGCCAGCGCGCGGCGTACCCTTACGTGCGATGCCGCGATCCCGGAACAATGGTGCCGCTTATCCGAATCGAACGGATGACCTACCGCTTACAAGGCGGTTGCTCTACCAGCTGAGCTAAAGCGGCACGGGCCGGCTGCGTGGCCGGGCCCGCATTCTAGCCGCAGTCGCGTGGCAGGGCACGCGCGGCCTGGGCCTGGCGGCGCACCCTGGCGGCCTCGCCCGGTCCCAGGCTCACGTCCAGCCACCACTGCGTGTCCTGGCCGACCGGCTGCACCTGCGCGTCGAAGCCACCGGCACGCAGTTCGGCCTGTCGACGCTGCGCCGCCTCGCGGCTGCCGTAGCGTCCCAGGGCCACGCCGTTGGTCGACGGACCGCTGTTGATCACCATCATGTCGTCGAAACCGGCCGCGGTGATGCGCTCGACCGCGGCCTGCGCGGCCGCGCGATCGGCCAGGGGCGCCAGCAGTACCGCATAGGCCTTGGGCGGCAGGGCTTCGCTGCGCACGCCGGCGTGGCGCGGCGCGGGGATCAGACGCGCCTGCGCGCTGCCTGCCGCGGATTGATCTTCGAACGGCCCCAGCGCCAGGCACTGCAAGGCCGGCGCAGGCGCCGGTTCGGGCGCGCGGGCCGGTGTGGGCACCGGGACTGCGGCGGCGACCGATTCCGGCGGTTTGGCCGGCGCCGCCCCCGGGGCGGCAGGCGTGGATGCGGCAGGCAGCGCTGCGATGGCCGATGAGGTTTCCGGCGTCGATGCAGGTCCGGCAGGTGGCGCTTGGGGCCGCGGCGTCTGGACCGGGCTCAATGCCAGCAGCGCCACGCCCTCGGGCTGTGCCGGAACTGGCGATGGCGGCGTCTGGCGCGTCAGCCACCACCCGGCCACGCCCAGATTGAGGAATACCAGCAATACGATCAGCGCGCGAATCAGCATGGTCCAGATTCTAGTCGGCTGCGGTCGGCGCGGCCGACCACACGGCCAGGCCTTCCAGCACCAGCCCATCGATGCGTCGCGCCTGCGGCAACAAGGGCAGCAGCGCTTCGATGCCGCCGCCATGCAACAGCAGTCCCGGCGGCAGGCCCAGCTGTGCGCTGGCCTGGGCCAGGCTGCGTTCGATCAATGCCACGGCCGCGCCGTCACAGCCCGAGGACAGCGCATCGGGCGTGTCGGTCGCGAACTCCGCAAACACGCCGCCCTCCGCCGGCAACTGCGCTGCAGCCCGATGCAGCGCCTGCCGCATCAGCTGCGGCGAGGGCGCAATGCGCCCACCGACATGGCGGCCGTCGGCGGCGATCACATCGATGGTCAAGGCCGTACCGACGCCGGCCACCACCCAGGGGCCTTCGCCATGCGTCCGCGCACCCAGCATCGCCAGGAAGCGATCGACGCCCAGCCGCGCCGGTTCGGCATACGCCACCTGCAACCCCGCCAGCGAAGCCTGGGTGCGAGCCAGCGACACCACGCGGAACCGCGCCTGCAGCACCTCCAGCACCGCCGCGGTCAATGCCGGCGCGGCCACACTGGCCAGGCATGCAGACAGCCCGGCCCGCGGCAGCTGCGCGGCCATGCCCTGGATCAGATCTCCCTGGCCGTGGCCCAGCGCCAGCACCGGGCCGATGCGCCCATCGGTCTGCACCCGCGCGCACTTGAGCCGAGTGTTGCCTAGGTCGAACAGCCAGCGCTCGGATCCGGCCGACATCTCAGACCGCCCGCACGCTGACTTCGCCGGCATGGAAATCGCGCAGGCCCTGTGGCGTACGCAGGCGCAGCGCACCGTCCTCGGCAATCCCCTCGGCGACGCCAAAGATGTCCCCGCTGTCCTGGTGCACCACGATGCGTTGACCATGCAGCGCATCCAGCGCGGCGTAGCGCGAGCGGAATGGCGCCCATCCCTGCGCATCGAACAGCGCCAGGGCCGGCAGCAGTCGCGCCAGTACCGCCACCACCACCGCATTGCGTGCCACCTGTTGGGGCAGGGCCTGGGCCAGGTCCAGCCAAGGCTGGTCGATCAGCGCCGCCTGCTGCTCGGGCATGCGCACGTTGAGCCCGATGCCGACCACCGCCCGCACCGGCCCGCCGGCTTCGCCGCCGCCTTCGACCAGCAGCCCGCCCAGCTTGCGACCGTCGACGATCAGATCGTTGGGCCATTTCAGGCCAACCTGCGCCAGGCCCAGGTCGCGCAAGCCTTCGGCCACCGCCACGCCCGCGACCAGACTCAATCCGCCGAGGCGGGCCAGGCCGCCACCAAAACGGCGCGCTACCGAGAGATAGACATGCGCGGCCAGCGGCGAGCTCCAGCGACGCCCGCGGCGACCGCGACCGCCGGTCTGGCGCTCGGCCAGCAGCACGGCGCAGCCGGCGGACGGCGACGCCCTGCGCAGCAGTTCGGAATTGGTCGAATCCAGGCTCCAGACCACTTCCAGCGACGCCATCTCGGCCTGCACCGGCCCCGGGATCGCACGGGAAATCACCTCGGCATCCAGCAGATCCAGCGGCTGCTCCAGCGTATAGCCGTGTCCAGCGCTGCCGGCGACGGCAATGCCAGCCTCGCGCAAGGCCTGGACCCGCTTCCATATCGCGGTACGGGTCAGGCCGGTTTCCTGGGCCAGCAGATCGCCCGACACCGGACCCTGCGCCAGGCGTAGCAGCAACTGGCGCTCGCGCTCGGCGGGCGCGGAAGGCTGAACAGGGGAGGCTTTCATCCAGGCCATTATGCGATACCCGCCGGCGGCCCAGAACCACGCTATGATGCGGGTCCGCTGCTGTGTGCCCGCCCCGGAGTCTTCCGATGCTTCGCGCCTGCCTTGCCGTTCTGCTGTTGACCTGTGCTGTCTCGCCCGTGCTTGCGCAAAACGGGCGTACCGACGTGTCTGCGCCTGGCACGCCCGACGCGGCCAACCGCAACACCGGAACCGGCTCCACCACCCCGCAGGAAAAGCCTGCGGCCGCCAGCGGCTATGCTCGCCCGGCCACGCCCGCGACCAGCCAGGGCGGCGGTGGCGACGAGGACGCGGTGATGCGCATGCGCGTGCCGAAGTGGAACAGCTTCCTGCCCGGGATGTTCCGCTGATCCAGCCGTTGTTGCGCTGGCTTCGTGGCCAGCCCGTTCCGATTGAAGACGACCTCTGGCAAATCGCCAGCGACACGTTGCCCTGGATCCGCGGACTCGCGCCGGCGCAGCAGCAGACGCTGCGCACCCTTGCCGCCAACTTCCTGCACCAGAAGACCATCACGCCGCTCGGCGACCTGACGCTGGACGATGCCGCGCGCCTGCAACTGGCCGCGTTGTGCTGTCTGCCGCTCCTGGAATTCGGCATCGGCGGTTTGCGCGGCTGGTCGCAGCTGATTGTCTACCCCGAGGCATTTCGCGTACATCGCAGCCATGTCGACGCAGCGGGCGTGCTGCACGAGTGGGAAGACGAACTGGCTGGCGAAGCCTGGGACAGTGGCCCGCTGGTGCTGTCCTGGGCCGACGTCCAGGCCGATATCGCCGACCCGGCGTCCGGTTTCTGCGTGGCCGTACACGAGATGGCGCACAAGCTCGATGCGCTCAACGGCCAGGCCGACGGGAGTCCCCCGCTACCCAGCGCATGGCAGCGCGCGTGGACGCGCGATTTCCAGCAGCACTACGACGCCTTGTGTGCCCGCGTGGACGCCGGCAAGCGCACGCGCATCGATGACTACGCCGCCGAATCGCCTGAAGAATTCTTCGCGGTGGTCAGCGAATACCACTTCTCCGCGCCGCAGGTGCTGCACGACGCCATGCCGGAAGTGGCCGCACACCTGGCCAGGCTCTACGGCGCGCCACCGCGGATGTTCTGACGCGCCGGTCGCAGGCGCGGCACGCGGTTACAGGCCCGGCGGCAACTGGACTTCGAAGCGGGCGCCCCCCAACTCCTGCGATCGACTGACGGTGAGCTCGCCGCGATAGCCACGCACCAGGTCCTGCACGATCGCCAGGCCGATGCCATGGCCCTGCACGCGCTCGTCGCCACGGACGCCACGCTGCAGCACCTTGGCCACATCTTCCTCGGCGATGCCCGGACCATCGTCGTCCACGGCCATCAGCAGGCCGGCGCGCCGATTGCCGACGCTGGTGATCGGCGCCACGGTCAGCAGCACGCGTGAACGCGCCCACTTGAACGCGTTCTCGAGCAGGTTGCCCATCAGCTCCTGCAGATCGCCCGGCTCGCCGTGGAAACGCGCTTCCTCGTCGATCTCGAATTCGCAGATCACGCCCTTGTGCGCGTAGACCTTTTCCAGCCCGCGCACGATCACATCGGCATAGGGCTCGATGGTCACCGGCGCGGCAAACAGCGCATGCCCGGTCGATGCCGCGCGCGCCAACTGGTAGGACACCAGATCGTTCATGCGCTTGAGCTGCACGTCCAGTTCATCGCGCAGCGCCAGCGCATGCACGCCGTCGTCAAGCTGGGCGCGCAGCACCGCCAGCGGCGTCTTCAGGCTGTGCGCAAGGTCGGCCAGCGTGTTGCGCTGGCGATCGAGGTTTTCGCGCTCGGAATCGATGAAGGCGTTGATGCTTTCGGTCAGCGGCTCAAGCTCGCGCGGATGGTTCTCGGTCATGCCCTGGGCCTGGCCGCGCTGGACGCGCTTGAGCTCGGCGATCACACGCTGCAGCGGCCGCAGGCTCCAGTTGAGGATCAGGCCCTGCAGCAGCAGCAGCACCACGCCAGCGCTTCCCAGATAGACCCACAGCGCATGGCGGAAGGTCTGCAGCTGCGAGTTGAGGACCTCGGTGTCCTCCAGCACGTAGATCGAATAAGAGAACTCGCTTTGCGGCCCGCGCGCTCCCCAGATCGTACCCAGGCCGAAGCGATAGACGTTGCCCTCGCTCCCATCGAGCTGGGTCATTGGCAGCGGGCCCTGGAAGTCCTTCTGGCCCGGCTTGAGCATCTTGCTGTCAGGCAGGTACGGACCCAGCGCCGAGTCCGACCCCCAGCGACCGTTGGGCAACACAATCTCCGCGTACAGGCCACTGCCCGGCTGGGCAAAGCGCGGATCGATCTGGCTGTCCGACGGCGGCAGCAGTTGGCCATCGCGGGCGAAGTCGACCTTGTTGGCGTAGGAATACGCGTAGCCTTCCAGACGCCGCTCGAGGTTGTCCTCGGCAGTGGTGACGAAGGCGCGATCCAGCGCATAACCGGCCAGGGCAAGGAAGGCCAACAGGCCGATACTGGCCGCCAGCACCTGACGCGCCCGCAGGGAACGCGGGCGCCATTTGACGATGGGTTCGCGCCCGCCGGTGACAGCCTGCGGCGGTGACGGAGCTTCGGGCATCAGCCCTCGTTGCGTGGAATGGCGAAACGGTAGCCGCGACCACGCACGGTTTCGATGGGCTTGAGCGCGCCATCGGCATCAAGTTTCTTGCGCAGGCGGCCGATGAAGACCTCCAGCACGTTGGAATCCCGGTCGAAGTCCTGCTGATAGATATGCTCGGTCAAGTCTGCTTTCGAGACCAGCTCGCCGGCATGCATCATCAGGTACTCCAGCACCTTGTACTCGTAACTGGTCAGGTCGACGTTGCTGCCGTTGACGCTGACGGTCTGGGCCGCCAGATCCAGGGCGACCGGGCCGCACTCCAGCGTCGGCTTGCTCCAGCCGGCGGCGCGGCGCAGCAGCGCGTTGACGCGGGCGAGCAGCTCTTCGACGTGGAACGGCTTGACCAGGTAATCGTCGGCGCCCTGCTTGAGGCCCTCGACCTTGTCCTGCCAGCTGGAACGCGCAGTCAGGATCAGCACCGGGAATTTCTTGCCTTCGTCACGAAGCGCCTTGATCAGCTCCATGCCTGACATCTTGGGCAGGCCCAGGTCGATGATGCCCACGTCGAATGGCACTTCTCGGCCCATGTATAGACCCTCTTCGCCATCCTGGGCGGCATCAACGGCAAAGCCTTCGCGCTTCAGGCGCGCGGCGAGGGTTTCACGCAGAGGTGCTTCGTCTTCGACCAGCAGAATGCGCATGGGCTCTCCCTAGAATTTTTGTGGCGGTGTCTTGTTGGAAGGCGGCAGATGAACCAGGCGCCGTTCTGTTCAGATTACGGTCTCGGGGGGTTAGGCCCGCGTAGACGCTGGGAACTCATGTCGTTTCGTTCAGATCCAGCGCCCCGGCGTTGCCTGCTGCGGGTGGACGGATCGTCGTCCATGTAGCGGACACGGCCGCTCTCATCCATCACTTTGACGCGCATGATGTCTCGCCCGTCAAACTGAACACGCTCGGCACCCAGGACCCGGCCGCCACTCTCCGCCTGCGCACGCCGTACCGCATCGGCGGCCTGGTGGCGCGAGCCAGCGCTTTCATCGTCAAAGCCACCACGCGGCGGTCCGCCACCTCCACCCGGGGGCCACTGCTGTGGACCCACACCCTGCTGCGCCCAGGCGGGCCCAACGACACAGCACGCAAAGGCGAGCGTCAAACAGCGACGATGAAGGTTTGACTTGGGCATAACGGAATCGTAACGGAAGTTTCCAATACTGGATGAACCGCTGCCGACGTCCTGATTCAAGTGGACGGCCAGTCTTGGCGCCAGGCAGTGAATCCGCTCTGAACTTTATGAACGGGTTGATGACGCGATTCAGCCCGGTGAACCGGTCAGAAAATCTCGCCCAGACAACACCTTAGTGAGCCGCCAGCGGCTTCGATGGCCGTGAGTGGCACGCTGCGGATGGTGAGGCCAGCCTGTCCCAATGCGGCGCGACTGGCCGCGCCCAGACCGTTGGCGGCGCCACGGCTCATCCAGACCGTGTCCGGCGTCAGGCTGATCGCGTTGCCTGCGAAGGCGCGCTTTTCCTCAGGCGACAGCACGATCACGTCCGGATACAGCGCGCCAAGCACGTCCAATATCGGCTGCGGCGATGCCAGCCCGTCCGGGCAGACCAGTGCGGCACGGCTGGCCAGCAGGGCCAGGACCACGTTGAGGTGGTATTCGCCTGGCGCCAGATCGAAGACCAGGGTCGCGCGCAGGCCGAACGCCTCGTGCATCAGCCTGGCGCCTTCCAGATCGCAGCGCTCGGACAGGCCACACAAGCCGATGCCACGCGCGCGGTCGATCGCCAGTGATCCGGTCAGCTCGCACGGGTGAGGCTGGACCGACAGGTCGGTTTCGGCATAGCCAAGCACGTCGGTGAAGAAGCCGCGAATGTCGAGCCGCTGCGCCTCACGCTGGCGGACCGGGTGGCGCATGCGGCCGACGATCACCCGCCCCGGCGCGGTGGCGAACACGTTGTTGGGAAACAACGCGTCCGGCGTGGCGGCGTCGCCGGCAAAGGCGACCACCGGCAACTGGGCCGACAGCGCCTGGTGGAGCGCGCGGTGTTGCGCCAGCGCGGCCGTCGCGTCGAAGCCGCCCGGCGCCATGTAGATGTTGTCGCGGGCCGATTCGTCAGCGCGAGCGAAACCGTCGGGCGAAACCAGGAACACCCCGCGCGCGGTCGCCGGGCCGACATCGGGTCGCAGCGTCTGGGCCAGCGCCAGGAAGGCGCGCGGATCACGGGTGATCAAGCGCTCGACTCCAATGGATCAAGCGGCGGCCAGGGCCGCGTCGGTGGCGGCCAGCGCGCGCTCGACCAAGGCCCAGTCCGCGCCGGGGCGATGTGCACCTTCACTGAGGATCTGCCGGAACTGACGCCCCCCGGGCTGGCCGGCGAACAGGCCCAGCACGTGGCGGGTCATGTGCTTGAGCGCCACCCCGCAGACCAGCGCCGCTTCGACGTAAGGCTGGAATGCGCGCAGGAGTTCCGCGCGGGCCTGCACCGGCAGGCCGGACAGGTGGGCATCGGCGCAATGCAGGAAATAGGGATCGTGGTATGCACTGCGGCCCAGCATCACCGCATCGACCTGGCGCAGGTGCGTATCGATCGCCTCCAGCGTGGTGATGCCGCCATTGAGCGAGACCTTCAACTGCGGACGCTCGCGCTTGAGCCGATAGGCCCAGTCGTAGCGCAGCGGCGGGATCTCGCGGTTTTCCTTCGGCGACAGACCATCCAGCCAGGCCTTGCGCGCATGCACGATGAAGGTGTCGCAGCCGGTGGCGGCAATGGCGTCGACGAAGCCGGCGAAGCGGTCGTATTCCTCCATCTCGTCCACCCCGAGACGGCATTTGACCGTGACCGGGATCTTTGCCGCTCCGCGCATGGCGGCGATGCACTCGGCCACCAGCGACGGCTCCTTCATCAGGCAGGCGCCGAAGCGCCCGGCCTGTACGCGATCGGATGGGCAGCCGACGTTGAGGTTGACCTCGTCGTACCCGTATTCCTCACCCACCCGTGTCGCCGCGGCCAGCCGCTCCGGCTCGCTGCCGCCCAGTTGCAACGCCACCGGATGCTCGACCGCATCGAAGCCCAGCAGGCGCTCGCGATCACCCTGCAGCACCGCATTGGCATGGACCATCTCG
>JBIIHJ010000140.1:0-9371 GCA_044235875.1 Pseudoxanthomonas sp. | reverse complement strand
TCGGCAAACTGGACATAGGCCTCCTTGAAGCCAGGCGGGGTGGTGACCTGGGCCGTGGCGGTGTCAAGCGTGCAGCCGACCTCGTCGCCGACGCGATTGAGCGGGGCCAGCACCGTGGCGGTGAAACGGCCGGCTTCCTCCAGGACCGCGTCGACCAGGTCGGCCGTGGCGTCGGCAAAGCCCAGGCGGGCGAACAGGGGTTCGACGTCCAGCACGTCGTAGAGGGCAAAGCGGACGTCTTTCAGCGGGGCGCGGTAGCTGCTCATGCGGATGCTCTTGTCACGTTGCAGGCCGCCTCCCGGCCCGCCGAGCGTGCAAGCATACTACGGCGTATGGAAAGGGCGATGACCGCTGGCGCCGAGGGCGTTGCCGATCCGTTGGAACGGTGCATCGACCTGAAATCGCGCCCCAGCGGCGCTCAGCGCAGGACGCCGGTCAGTCCGGGCGCAGGGCTCAGGGTGCTGTGCATGTCGATGTCGAAACTGCGCGGCTTTTCGTCCAGGGGTGTCACCGCGATCTTGCCCTTGAGCGTGTAGCCGAGCATGCCGTTGCCGGCCAGGGCGTTGGCCGCGGCCATACGCGCGGCCGGGGTGGGTGCCAGGTCCAGCGTCACCACATCGGCGAAGCTGGGGCCGATCGAAAATGCCGGCTTGCTGGTCAGCGCGCCGGCCGGCTGGCCGTCAACGGTGACCTGCAGGTCGATGGTGTCGTACACCATCGACATGGTGCTGTAGTTCTGCAGGCGCAGTTCCACCTTCCAGTGGCCGTCGCTGGCCACGCTGACCTGCTGCAGGCTGGCGGCCGGCGCAGACACGCGCTTGATGTTGCCGCGGTTGCAAGCGGCCAGCAGGAGCAGGCAGGACAGGAGCAGGCAGGACGAGAGCAGGAGCAGCGGGCGACGCGGCATACGGGGTGTCCCAATGGAGGGGGGGAGAGCGCGATGAGTGGGCGAGGATACAACGCGCCCGTGTCCACTCAGCGAAGCGAGCCGCTCACGACCAGGTCGGACAGGTCGTAACCCATCTGGCTCGCACGCAGCTTGAGGCCTTCGAACAGCGCCCGATCCATCGACGGGTCGCGGGCCAGGATCCAGAAGTAATCGCGGCCGGGTTCGCCGACCACCGCCCAGGTGTAGTCCGGGTCCAGGTCGATCACCCAGTAATCGGCCCAGACCAACGGCAGCCACGACAGCCATTTGGGCGCGAAGCGCACTTCCAGCTGGCCCGGATGGTCCTTGACCGGGCGCGCCTGGCCATCGGCCACGATCTGGGCGCCCTTGTCGTCGGTGCAGGCATTGCGCACGCCGAGCTGGCCGTCCTGGCGCAGCGTGTAGCGGGCGGTGATGTCGCCAACGCAGTCCTGCTGGAAGGCATTAGGCAGGTGGGCGATCTCGTACCACTGGCCGGCGTAGCGCGAAACATCCAGCGTCGGCACCGAGGTCACCGGCTGCGCGGCCAGGGCAGGAAGACTCAGGCTGGCCACGGCCAGCAGGCCGCACAGGCGGAGGACAGGGCGCATGCCGGATTCCGGAAAGAAAGAATGGCCACAGCATAGGACAGCGGCAGGGGAACGTCCGCCGCGGCCCGCCGGCATGCGCGCAACACGCGCGCGCGCAGCAAAAAGCACGGTTCCGCTCAGGGCCACTGCACAGACTTGCGGTCATCTCTGCCATCGGGGCCCACAGCGGCCGCCGTTGGTGCAACCGTGACGCACACATCTTCTGGAGGAGAACAGCGTCATGAACAGGGAACTGCAGGCGATTGCATTGCCATGGTTCTACGAAGACGATTTCGAGGAGTTCCGCGCCCTGCTGATCGAGCGCCAGTGGCACCGCGACTACCGCGAGTGGAAACAGGCCGCGCCCGAAGCAAGAGCCCGGCTGGAACGCCAGGGCATGACCGTCGTGCAGGTGCCGGTGCGGACTTCGGACCTCAAGGCGTTCTGCCATCAGCGCAATCGCCGGGTCAACACCGATGCACTGGTGGATTACTGCAACGAGTGGGCC
Organism: Pseudoxanthomonas sp.; assembly: GCA_044235875.1. Lineage (GTDB taxonomy): Bacteria > Pseudomonadota > Gammaproteobacteria > Xanthomonadales > Xanthomonadaceae > Pseudoxanthomonas_A. The sequence continues at coordinate 7,366 of JBIIHJ010000140.1, read as the reverse complement.
AATGCCTCGCGCAATGGCGTCGCGCTCAATGCAGGCAGCGGCAATCGCCTGCGCGCCTGATCCTGGGTCGCCAGTTCAACGATAACGGGGCGTGCCATCGGGCGCGATGTGTTCGATGGACTCCACCACGCGGCGCATCCGTTCTTCGATGTCGGCGGACGACAACGAGGGGCCGGTCGCGGGAATCGTGCGCAGCAGCGCGCCATCGGGCCCATAGACCATCAGGACCCCTCGCATGCATTTATTGGGTGTATCCACGAGGTAAGACGTGATCACCTCGAACTCCCCGATCCTGCGTTCCAACGTGGCCTCCGCGCGGCCGAAAAAGATGCATCAGTATCCAGATCGTGCGTGATGGCGGTTGTCATCTGGTGGGTGGGTGCGCGGGGTCTTTCAACGCGCCGCGCGCAGGCGGGCCGCGCCCCAGGTCACCACCGGGGGCGATGCGTCAGATGCAGTCGTGCTGGCCGCGGCGACCAATTCCAGCACGCCGATGCCGGCCACTGGCACATCGATTGCGATCGCGTCATCGCCCTGGCGCAGCGGCGGGCTTTCAAACAGCAGCCTGGCGTCGCCATAGATCCGGAATACGACTGTGCCGGCTTGCGCGGTCGCGGTGTGCTGCACACCCACCGAGGCGTTGAAGCGCGAGAACTCGCCACGCGTCAGCACCTCCAGCCGGGAGTTGGCGTGGGCGCCGATGCCGTCGGCGTAGGCCTTGCCGGCGATATTCAGCGGCTGGCCGTCGGGCGTGACATCCGCGCGCGGCGTGCCGGCCGGCTGGTCAAGCCGGGTGCTGTAGAGGGGCAGGCCATCGGCGGCGACATGGATCCGGCCGGTGATTTCGCTCAGCGCCACGCCATCGGCCTCGATCGGCGTGCCACTGACCTTGAGCATCACCGCATCGTGCGGCGCCACGGTGAAGCGCAGCGGTCCAGCCGCTGCGGGCAGCTCACGGCGCTTCCACAGGTCGCGCGCCCGGACCGTCGCGCCAGCGGCCAGCTTCATCTGGCCGGCATCGACCTGCGCCACCGCCGGCGTATCGCCACGGTTGAACAGCAGCACCGCGCGCTCACCGCGCGCTGCCAGCGGCTTGACCAGCACCTGCACAGGCCGGCGGTCGTCGACCAGTACGGCCTGGTTGCCGGCCGGATCCTGGTCGACGGCGATCACTTCGGGATTGCCCAGGATCTCGATCAGCGAATCCGGTGCATGGGTCAGGTCGAAACCCATCAACAGCGGCGCGGCCAGCATTGCCCACAGCGAGAAGTGCGTCCGTGCATTGGTGAGGTGCTTGGCGTCGAAATCGCCAAGCCCGATCGCCAGCATGTCCGGGTCGTTCCAGCGTCCGGGGCCGGCATACAGCTCGCGGCGCGAGGCCGAATCGAAGTTGTGCAGCATGCTCTCCCAGGTGGGCTCGATATCCGGACTGGTGCGCCACAGATGGCCATGCTCGCCGCCCCAGTCGCGCACGCCGGCCTGGCCCCATGGACAGATCGCCAACACGTAGTCGTTGTCGGGATTGAGGTCGGCCAGCAGCCGGCCGACGCGGGCGTACTGGGTTTCCACCGCGTCGCGATCGCTGCGCACCGCATCGTCGCGCACGATCAGCGGGCGCAGCACGCGATGCCCACTTTCCACCACCGGCTCGCTGCCGGCGCCGAAGTCGGCCAGGCCGCAGGCGTCGACCTTGAGGTAATCAAAGCCCCAGTCCTGGAACATGGTCTTGAGGTCCGAGGCTTCAAAACCCTGCAGGCCGATTTCGCGCTGGGCCACCGTGCCGACCGGCAGGTTGGGGCTGTGCCGGTCGAAGGCCTGCGAGCAGGCATTGCGGCCGACATCGGTATACAGCCCGGCCTTGAAGCCGCGTGCATGCAGCGCATCGGTCCAGGCGCGGAAGCTGGTGTCGCCATCGGCGGCCTTGGCGATCGGGAACATCGCCGTGCGGATCTCGATCCTGCCGTCATCGCCGCGCTTGAGCCACCAGCCATCGTCGATGTTGATGTAGCGGTAGCCGGCCTGCTGCAGGCCGCTGCGCTGGATGGTATCGACCACCGCCAGGATGCGCGCCTGGTCCACTTCGGTGCGGAAGGCGTTCCAAGGGTTGAAGCCCATCGGTGGCGTGGCCGCGGCGCCATGGCCATAGACGCTGAAGCGGCCGCTGGGCTGCAGCGCGTCCTGGGGTTGGGCGGCCGTGGCCGCGCAGGTTGCCAGGGAGAGCAGGGTGGCCAACAGCAGTCGCTTCATCGATCGGTCCTTGGTGCTTGAAGGGCGCGGTGCGGCGGACGATTGGCGTCAGGCGGCTTCGCGGTTGGCCAGCTGCACGGCGTACAGCGCCGCGCCGTAGTGCGGTGCGTGGATCGGCAGGCGCAGGTCGAAATCCGGGCTGGCGGCAGCCAGGGCCGCCTTGAAGGGCTGCATCAGCAGCTCGCCCGCGCTGAACGCGCCGCCCGAATACGACAGTGGCACCGCCTGTCCTGGTTCAAAGCCGAGGGCGACATGCAGTGCTTTGGCGATGGCTGCAAGCTCACGGCCGGCGCGCTGGAAGATGTCGATCGCCACCGCGTCGCCGTCGCGTGCGGCCTGTGCCACCTGCACCGACAGACGCGCCAGGTCGCCGCGCGTGCCGACGCCTTCGCCATAGACCTGCGCACAGATGTCCAGATCGTCCTCCAGTTGGAAGTGCGCGCGCAGCAGCGCATGCAGTGGGCCGCGCGGCAGGCGCCCATCGCTCATCCGCGAGAACGCATTCAATCCCTGGATCGCAATCCAGTACGCCGAGCCTTCATCGGAAAACGCTTCGCCCCAGCCGCCCGAACGCGCCGCGGCCGCACCGCGTCGCCCGTAACCCATTGAGCCGGTGCCGGCGATGACGTTGATGCCGTCAGCGCAGGCCAGCGAGCCGGCCCAGCCGCACACCATGTCGTTGTCGCAGACATAGCGGTCGTGGCCCAGCACCTGCGCGGGAATGCCCTGCAAGGTGGCGGTGGCGCGGCTGTCCTCACCATAGGCAGGCAGGCCGAAAAAGGACTGTGCGATGTCGTCGGTGGTGCCCTGCACCTGTGCCAGCAGGTCGCTGACGCCTTCGGTCAGGATGCGACGGACGCCGTCCAGGCCAACCTGTGGGTGGTAGGTGGTGCCCAGCTGCGCTTCGGCCAGCAGCGTGCCGGCCGCATCGACCAGGGCGAAGCGGGTCTTGGTGCCGCCACCGTCGACGCCCAGATACAGCGCGCGTGTGTTGCCCATGCGCTCAGGCGTCCAGCGCGTAGAGCTGCACGCCCTGCACGACGCGGTTGACCAGCCCGGACGGGTTGGGGTTGTCCGGGGTCACCCCACGCACGCGCGCATGCAGGAACGCGTACACCTGCGCGGCGGCGATGTAGGGCCACAGCAGGTCCAGGTCGGGTGCACCGTCCAGCCCATGCACGGCCAGCGTGTCGGCGCCGACACCGACGCGCGGCTGGGCGGAAATCTCGATCACGCGCCCAGCCTGGCCATCGCGACGCAACTCGTCGATCAGGTCGTGGTCGTAGCGGCGGGTGTGGGGATCGTTGGATACGAACACCAGCACCAGCGTATTGGCGGTGACGAAGGTCTTGGGTCCGTGGCGGAAGCCCAGCGTCGAGTCGTAGCAGGTTGCCACGGCGCCGTTGGTGAGTTCGCCCAGCTTGAGCGTGGCCTCGCGCGCCAGGCCCTGCAGCAGGCCACTGCCGAGGTAAACCACGCGGTCGTGGCGCGCATCGGCCAGGCTCTGCAGCAGCGGAAGCGCGTGCTCGATCACCTGCGCGGTGGCGTTGGCGATCGGCCCGATGCGGCCGTCCAGTTCGCCGGCCGGCAACAGTGCAGCGGCGGTCGCGTACATCATGCAGCTGAAGGAGGAGGTCATCGCGAAGCTGGTGTCGTGGGTTTCTTCGGGCAGCTGCACGGTCAGCGCATGCGCAACCGGCGCATGGGCGAGCTTGCCGTCGGCATTGCAGGTCACCACCAGGTGGCGCACGTCGCGGACCAGCGATTCGGCCAGTTCCACTGCGGCGATGCTCTCCGGGCTGTTGCCCGAGCGGCCGAAGGACACCAGCAGCAGCGGCTGCTGCGGATCCAGGTACAGCTGCGGTGCGCACACCAGGTCGGTGGTCGGGATCGCATCCACGCGTGCGGCCAGGCGCCGGTCCAGCAGCGGCGCCAGGCACTGGCCGATATAGGCCGAGGTGCCGGCACCGGTGAGGATCACGCGCGCGGCCGGATTGGCGGTCACCACGTTGGCAAAAGCCTGGATCTGCGCGTGCAATCCGGACACCAGCGCATGGGTGCGCTGGAGCATCTCCGGCTGCTGGACGATCTCGCGCGCGGTCCATAGCGCACCGCTGTCCTGCAGCGCTTTTTCGGCCAGGCCGAGGAACTCAGGAGCGGATTGGGTCTTGGTCATGGCATGCATGGTGATAGTCATCGAGGACGGCACTGACGTGGGCCATGGTCAGGGACTGCGGATCGAGCGTCGCGGTCCCGTTGCGCAGCGCGTGCAATGCGTGGGGAAGGAACTGGCTGACCAGCGAGATCGGCGGCGGATTGGTGCGCAGGTTGTCGAACAGCTGCTGGCGCGCCTGTTCGATCACCGGGTCTGGCCAGTAGTAGCGGATGCGGTCGGAGAGGCTGTACTGCAGGTCGATGGCCAGCGCGTGGCCTTGACCGTGGTAGTAACGCTGCCAGTAGCCGGGAGATTCGTGCATGCGCTTGAGCACGACCTCGCGCAAGCGCGCCTGCCTGGATTCGTCGATCCATTCGCATTCGATCGCGTCCAGCGCCCACAGGGCTTCGCGCAGGGCGAAGGTCAGGCCGGGGCCGACCTTGAGGATGGCGAAGTGGTCGCGCACCAGGGCGTCCAGGCCATCGCGGGTCTGGTAATCGGTCGAGTGCGCCTCGAACACCATGCCGGGCACCGTGGTGATGGACTGGCTCAGGGCAACGGCCTTGTCCGGGGCGTAATCGATCACACTGTGGTGGTCGAACTCCACGCCAGGCTGCACGACCGAGGCCACCACGCGCTGCCAGGCCTGTTCCAGGCCTGCTTCGACGAACGCCATGCGGTGCGCCTGGATGGTGGCCAGCGCCGCTTCGGGCGTGGTTAGGGCCAGGCCTTCGAGTGCTTCGGTGGCACCGCCAGGCACCGGCACCTCGGTACCGATGACATACACCGGCGCTTCGCCGCCGGCCTGTTGCCAGGCATTCTCGGCCGCGCGCGCCAAGCGCACGGCGCGGCGCACGATCTCCGCTTCCGGCAGCGGCTCGGGATCGCCGGCGCAGGACATCGAACAATCCAGGTGGATCTTGCGAAAGCCGGCCGCCACGTACGCGGTGACCATCACCTCGGCCTTGTCCATTGCCGCGCCCGCATCGAGCCCCGTCCATGGATTGGGACCCAGATGATCGCCGCCCAGGGCGATGCGCGCGCCGTCGAATCCTACGCGCTCGGCGATCCCATGGACGAAGGTCACGAAGTCCGCCGGCTGCATGCCGGTATAGCCGCCATCCTGGTTGACCTGGTTGCAGGTGGCCTCGAACAGCACCACGTCCTGGCCGCTGCGCTGCGCATGGCGCAGCGTGGCCTCGATGACGATGGGGTGGGCCGAACAGATCGAGGTCACGCCGGTGACGTGGCCCGCCTTGTGGCGTGCGGTGAGGTCGAGCAGAACATGCATGACGGGGTGAGGTCCGATCAGGAAAGGGGAGCGGCGGGATCGCGCTCGGGTTCAAGCACCAGCAGCAGCGAGGCCACCAGCGCCAGCACCAGGCCGGCGGCCTTGAGCGGGCCGGGCACCACGCCGGCGAAGAGCAGCGACAGTGCGGCGGTCACCAGCGGCGCGCCGGCATTGCTCAGCGGCGCCACCACCATGGCCTTGCCGTAGCGGAAGGCGAACACCAGGGTCAGCGCGCCGATGGCATTGAGCAGCTGGATGCCGGCGGCCAGCCACGGACCGGTCAGGCCAGTGTTGATCGGCTGCGACCAATCGGTCATCACCAGCGCCACCGGTGCCAGCAACAGCGCGCCGATGGTCATGTAGGCGAAGATGCTTTCGGCTCGGACCGTGTTGTTGGCCAGCTTCATGAAAAACGCCTGCACACCCCAGGCCAGCATGATCAGCAGCGACTGCACGAACCAGCCCAATCCGCCGGTGCCCCGGCCGAAGGACAGGTCCAGCATCGGCAGCGCGACCAGCGCCAGGACGATGCCCAGCGTGCCCTGCCAGCCGGTGCGCTCGCGCAGCAGCAGCAACGACAGCGCGATGGTCACCACCGGCGAGAGCGAGATGATCGGGAAAACGAAGTACGCCGGCCCGATCGTCAGCGTGTGGAACAGCAGCATCTGGCCGCCCGCGCCGAGCAGGCCGATGGTCAGCCCGTAGGCGATTGCCTTGGGCGAGCGTTCCAGTTGCCAGCCGCTGCGCCACAGGATGTACAGCGCCGGCGGCAGCATGGTCAGCGCCCACACCACATAGACCAGCGTGTCGGGAAAACCATGGGCCGCCGACAGCGGCGACAGCGCGCCCCAGACGCCCCACAGCACCACCGTGACCAGCGCATAGGTCAGCCAGGGACGCCGGCGCGGTGCGGTCGTGGCGAGGGTGGCGCTCATGCCTGGCTCTCCGGCGTGGCTTGCAGGCGTGTGGCCTGCAAAAACAGAAAGTGCTCGAAGCGCGCCGGTACGTTGGCCTTTGCCGCGGTGACGACCCCAAGGTCTGTGTCGTTGAACAGATCGCGCACCTTCCAGCGTCCGGCCGGCAGGCCGCGCAGTTCGACCGTGCCGTCGAAGGTCGGTGCGTAGAAGGTGTAGTACTGCGCGCCGTCCTTGCGGATCGCATGGGCTTCGGGCTTGTCGAAGCCGATGTCGTAGAGCGCGCCCAGGTATTCGCCCTTGGGCAGCATGTGGGTCTTGTACAGATCGACCCACTTGCGCCACAGCGCTTCGCGCTCCGGCGTGAGCACGAAACCGCCCGGCGGCAGCGGCTCGGCCGGATGATCGGTGTCCTTGGGCCAAGTGAACTTGGTCGAGATCACCGCGCCCACGCCCACGCTGGACGCGAAGTCGTTGCGGTTGTCCGACAGCTCCACGTGGTCGCCGGCATAGCTGCTGCGCTGGCCCATCAGTGCCTTGATCGACTTGCCCTTGCTGCGCACCTGCCAGGACGAAAGCGGATCGGACGAGGGGTACTGATCGGTGGCCGGCAGGTTGTGGAAGGCGAAGGCGGTGCCGCACGGGCACAGCTCGACCACCGCATCGGGACTGGCCTGGCGGGCGGCGCGATGGATCGCCTGCCAGAACGTGGCCAGGCCTTCGACCGATTCCTCGGGCCGGGCGTGCTTGTGCGCCGGG
>JBIIHJ010000138.1:0-9412 GCA_044235875.1 Pseudoxanthomonas sp. | reverse complement strand
GCCGAGCGGCTGGAAAAGCAGAAGCTCATCGTGATCACCACCACGATGGAAATCGCGATCATGACCCTGGCCGCGGTCGGCTTTCTGACCCAGAACATGACGATCCTGCTGATCGCACTGTTCGGCACTGGCACCCAGTCCACCCTGTTCGGGCCGGTGAAGTATTCGATCCTGCCCTCGGTGCTCAAGCCGGAGGAACTGACCGGCGGCAACGGCCTGGTGGAAATGGGCACCTCCATCTCGATCCTGGTCGGCATGATCTTCGGCGGCCTGATCTTCCAGCTGGCCGGCACCCACGGCCCGATCACGGCGGCCACCGCGGTGATCGTGCTGGCAGTCAGCGGCAACCTGATCGCACGCAAGGTGCCACGCGTGGATGCCGGCGCGCCGGAGCTGAGGGTCAACTGGAATCCGATCCCCGAAGCGCTGGCCATCATCCGCCTGTCGCGCAAGCAGCTGGCGGTGCGCAACGCGATCCTGGGTGTGTCCTGGTTCTGGTTCATCGGCACGGTGCTGACCGCGCAGCTGCCGACCTATGCCGAGGTGAATCTCGGCGGCCAGCCCTCGGTCTACATCTTCGCCCTCGCCCTGTTTTCCATCGGCACCGGTACCGGCTCGCTGCTGTGCGAGCGACTGTCCGGGCGCACGGTGGAAATCGGCCTGGTGCCGCTGGGCGCGTTCGGCATCAGCGCGTTCCTGCTGGACCTGTACTTCGCTCGGCCCGGCGCGGCGGCGCAGACCGGCATGACGGTCATGCAGTTCCTGCAGGCGCATGGCAGCTGGCGCATCTGCATCGACCTGATCGGCATCGGCCTGTTCACCGGCTTCTTCGTGGTGCCGCTGTTCGCACTGATCCAGAGCCGGACGCCGCGCGGCGAACTCTCGCGCGTGATCGCGGCAGTCAACATCCAGAATTCTTTGTTCATCGTTATCGCCGCGGTGCTGGGCATCGCGGTACAGCGCTTCCTGGGCTGGACGATCCCGCAGGTCTTCTTGGCCCTGACCATCGCCAACGTGGTGGTCGCGGTGTGGATCTTCTCGATCGTGCCCGAGTTCCTGATGCGCTTTTTGAGTTGGGTGATGGTGCGCGCGCTGTACCGGCTGCGCCTGCATGGCGTGGAAGACAACATCCCCGACGAAGGCCCGGCGCTGATCGTGTGCAACCACGTCAGCTACATGGACGCGCTGATCCTGTCGGCGGCGGTCTCGCGGCCGGTGCACTTCGTCATGTACTACAAGATCTTCAACATCCCGGTGATGCGCTGGATCTTCCGCAACGCCAAGGCGATCCCGATCGCCGGCGCACGCGAGAACCCGCAACTGATGCGCGAGGCGTTCGAGAAGATCGATGCGGCACTGGCCGCCGGCGACCTGGTCGGCATCTTTCCCGAAGGCGCGCTGACCCGCGACGGCGACATCGCCGCGTTCAAGTCCGGCGTCGAAAAAATCCTTGGAGATCGCCCGGTGCCGGTCGTGCCGATGGCGCTCAAGGGCATGTGGTCCAGCATGTGGTCCACGCGCGACTCGCGCCTGCGTCGCATGCGCGTGCCGCGCCGTTTCCGCGCGCACATCGAAGTGGTCGCCGATGCACCGATGCCGGCCGACAGCAGCGCCGAGCAGCTCGAGGCCAAGGTGCGCGCGCTGCGCGGCGACGCGGCATGAGTGACGGCGCCCGGTGGGCGGCGCGGCGACACTGCACTAGACTCCCCCCACCACCCATGGGGAGAGACCAACGATGAGCACCATTCCGCCGCCACCCGGCCCGCCTTTGCCGCCGTCCGATCCGCCGCCGTACACCCCGCCTCCGCAGCAGCCGCCGCCGTACACGCCACCGCCGGCTGCCGCCGCACCGGGACCGATTCCCAACCATCTGGTGTGGGCGATCATCGCCACGGTCTTCAGCCTGTGCCTGTGCTGCGGCATCCCGGGACTGATCACCGGCATCGTGTCCATCGTGTTCGCCGCCAAGGTCAACGGCCTGCTGGCCGCCGGGGATTTCGCCGGTGCGCAGCGCGCCTCGAGCAACGCCAAGACCTGGGCGATCGTGACCACCGTGCTGGCGGCCATCGGCCTGCTGTGGATGGTCTACTCGCTGACCCTCGGCGGCGGCGTGGCCGAATACCAGTCGGTCATCGAACAGATCAAGGCCCAGTCCGGCCAGTGATCGCGCTGACGCGCCCGCGCGTCGCGTTGCTGGCGGCCACCGTTCCGATGGTGGCCGCCGGTGTCTGGGTCCTGCAGCATGTGGACCCCAATGTTCCGAACAGCGTGTTGCCGCGCTGCCCATTCCACGCCCTCACCGGCCTGTGGTGTCCGGGCTGCGGCATGACCCGCGCCCTGCACGCGCTGGTCCATGGCGACCTGTTGCTGGCCTTGCACATGAATCCGCTGGGCATGCTGATGCTGCCGGCGCTGCCGACGATGCTGCTGTGGTCGTGGGGCTGGCAACCGCGCCTGCTGCAGCCGCTGATGCGCTGGCTGATGGATCCCCGGCTCTGGCTGGTGGTACTGCCGGCCTACTGGCTACTGCGCAACCTGCCGTGGTTCCCGTTCACGCTGCTGGCACCGCCGGCTTCACCGTAGCCCGGGTAAGCAGAACGCGCCCGGGAGGCTTTCTCGGGAGACCACACTATCGCGGCAATTGCGGAATGCTCCCGGGTGCGGTGTGCAGCCTTGCCCGGGCTGCGTCTCACATCAAAGCATCCGTGCCGGGCGTTCGCCAACCACAGGCTGTGCCGCGCACTCAGCTCACCCAGCCGGCGATGACGAACAGCGCCAACAGCGCCAGCCACAGCAGCAGGATGCGCCAGACCAGGCTCATCGCATCGCGCAGCTCGGGCATGTCCTGCAGCTGCGGCGAAGCCACGCCATCGGCGATGTAGTCCTGGGCTTCATCGGCCAGTTCCGCATTGACGCTGGCACGCGCGACCGGCCCAAGGAAGCCGGTATCCAGCTGCCAGCGGCTGCCACCGGCCGCGCGCCAGGCGCTGAACACTGCATCGAAATTGCTCATCAACGCCATCGACAGCGTCAGCAGCTGCGCCACCGGCCAGTCCATCAGCACCAGCAATCGCTGCGCGCCCTCGCGGTGGGCCTGCGGCAACCGCGCCGCCGTGACACCCACCGCCGACAGCGCGCACAAGCGGTACAACACCGCGCCGGCCGGGCCCAGCACCAGAAACCAGAACAGCACCGAGAACCAGCGATTGAGCGCGCTGCGGAACACCGCTTCCACCAGCGTTGCGCCATCGCCGCCCGGCACGCCGGCGTCGGGCCACAGCTGCGAGATGGCGATGCGCTGGCCGACCGCGTCCTCGGCATCAAGCACCGCGCGCACGTCGGCATCCAGGTCGCGCGGCCCCCAGGCCCAGACCAGCACCGCCACGCCGAACAGCAATCCAAGCAGACCCAGCAAGGGCGCGTGCAGCCACCACTGCAGCAGCCCCACCACCAGCAGCCACGGCACGATCGTCACCGCGGCACCCGCGCTGCCGGTCCACAGGCCATTGTTGCACAGCTGCCGGTCCAGCCACAGCTGCCAGCGCGCGATCAGGTCATGGCGGCGGTAGACCGCCACGGCATGCGGTGCCAGCTGGCCCAGCAGCACCGCCACCACGACCGCTACCAGGGTGATCGACATGCCTGCATCCTCCGCCATGCCGGTGACAGGTCCGGGACCCGGTGGGCGCCGGCGCGCCTCACGCGGTCATCTTCCGGTACCAGTGCTCGATGAGCGAGCGGGAAATCGAAATGCGCGGCGACAACAGCAGCTCACCCTCGCCACGCAGGGCCGCGCCAACGTCCTCGACGGTGAACCAGCGCGCGTCTTCCAGCTCGCCGTTGACCGTCGGCACGTCGGCTTCCGCATCGGCTTCGAAGCCCAGCATCAGCGCACCCGGGAACGGCCAGGGCTGCGAGCCCAGGTAGCGCGCCGCGCGTACCCGCACCCGTGTTTCTTCCATGACCTCACGTGCCACGGTCTGCTCCAGGGTCTCGCCGGGCTCGACGAATCCAGCCACCACCGAATAGCGGTTGGCCGGCCACGCAGCCTGGCGTCCCATCAGCAGGCGCTGGCCATCGCTGACGGCCACGATCACCGCCGGATCCACGCGCGGGTAATGCTCGGCGCGGCACTGCAGGCAACGCGCGGTGTAGCCGGCACGGCGATACTCGACCTTGCCGCCGCAGACGCTGCAATGGCGCGTCCGCCGCTGCCAGTGCAGCAGTGCCCGCGCCTGGGCGAAAGCGGTGGAATCGGCATGGGCCCATTCGCCGGCGGCTTGGCGCAATTCCATGCGGCCGGGCACGTCCAGGGCGATGACATCCGAAGAAATCGCAAACCACGCCACCTGACCGCGCAGCCCGAGGAAGATCGCCTGCCCTGGCCCGCCGCCGATGTCTTGGCCGGTCGGCGCCAGCAGGTCGCCATCGGCGTCGGCAAAGCACAGGCCTTCAAGATCGATCACCAGCACGCGCGCCTGCGGCCACAGCGCAGCCAGCGCCTTGGCGTCGTCGCGCAAGGCGTCGGCACGGTCCAACGGTTCGGCCACGAACGAAAAACCGGACAGGGGTCCGGTCTCGATCGGGTGCGGCATGGGGCCCAACGTCGTGTCGGCCGGCATCACATGCTGAAGCTGCTGCCGCAACCGCAGGTGGTCTTGGCGTTGGGGTTGCGGATCACGAACTGCGCACCGTGCAGGCTCTCGGTGTAATCCACCTCGGCCCCCATCAGGTACTGCAGGCTCAGCGGATCCACCAGCAGGGTGACTTCATCGGTGCGCACGGCCAGGTCGTCCTCGGCACGGTTTTCGTCGAACTCAAAGCCGTACTGGAAGCCCGAACACCCGCCGCCCTCGATATAGACCCGCAGCGCCAGCTCGGCGTTGCCTTCCTCGGCGATCAGCGCGCGCACCTTGGCGGCCGCGGCGTGGGTGAAGTTGAGCGGCCGGTCCAGCGACTGGTAGTCCGGCGCCGGTGCGGCGGTAGGCAGGGAAACGAACGTGCTCATGCGTGCAGGATGGGGCCAGGGACCGGCCAGTTCAACCCGCGTCGCCGGCCGCGGTGGCCGCATCGGGGGTCTGGGTGGCCGTGGCTTCGCTCCAGGTGAAGGACTGGTCCACGCGACTGCCGTCATCGGGCTGCAACCGCGCGGTCACGCGCAGCGGCTTGAACTGCGGCGGCAGCACCACTTCGCCCTCCAGCTGCTGGAAATACTTGAACGAGAACGCCATCCCGTCGGCATTGGGCTGCTGGCGCAGGCGCGGCCAGTCCAACGTCTCCAGCTTGCCGTCCCGGGTGCCCTCCACGCTCAGCTGCAGGCGGCCGCGGTTGACCGCGCCACGGTTGAGGTTCTGGGTGAGGGTGGCGGTGAAATGCCAGGCCTGGTCGGTCTGTGGCTGCAGCTTGAGCTCGTGCACCGCCAGGCCGCGGCGCTGGCCGGTGGCGCCGACAAAGCGCTCGTAGAACGCCACGTCCGCGCGCAGGCCGGCGATCTGCTCGTCGCGTTCACCCAGGGTGTCCTGCAGGTCGCGGTTGGCGTCGCGACTGATCTGGTCCGAGCGCGACAGCGTCGCCACGCGCTGTTCCAGCTGCTGGGTGCGCGCCTGCGCCGCACGCCATTGGGCGGCGCTGGGCGCGGCGTGGGCCGCGGGCGAAAACACCTGCCAGGCGCCCCAGATCCCGAAAGCCAGCGCCACCACCAGCACCGCGGCCAGCGCGTAGACGGCCCTGCGCGCGCTGCCGCTGACCGGCAACAGATGGGGGGCCGATGGCGGTTGCGGGGCGGGATCAGGCCGAGACATGGTCCGAGCATAGCCAGCGGCACTTGAGGTCGCTCTGAATATCCACCGAGGCTTCAGCCGCGGTTGTCGCCCCTCTCAGCCATTGGCGGCCAGCGACAGCAGCGGCGCTTCCGGCGCGGCCTCGACGCTGGCCGGCGGCTCGACCGACGACAGATGCACCAGATTGCCGGTCAGGACCGCGCCGGCGCGCATCTCGACGACCTGGTAATGCACGTTGCCGTTGACCCGGGCCTTGGGCGCCAGCTCGACGCGCTCGGTTGCGCGCACGTCGCCATCGAGCCGGCCATTGATGATCACCACCGGCACATCGACCAGGCCTTCGATCAGGCCCTGCTCGCACAGGGTGAGCGTGGCCGGCTGGCCCGGCGCTGCGAACACCCGCCCATGGATGCGTCCCTCCACCACCAGCCCGCCGCTGAACTGCAGGTCACCCTGCAGCACGACCTGCTCGCCGATGAGGGTGTCGACGGCCTGGCCATCGTGAAAGCTGCTTTTCTTCTTCAACATGCCGACTCCTGGAGGAAAGAGAGAAAGGCCGCTCGTCAGCCGCTGGCCGTGGACCAGTCGAACTCGCGCTGCACCGGCGCCCGCTCGGGTGCCTGCAGCGACACCCGCACGCGGCGCGGGGTGAACCCAGGCGGCAGCGCAACGCTGCCGGTGAGTTCCTGGAAATAGCGGAACGAGAACGCCTGCGGCGCGGCGGCGTGGCCGCCATGCAGCTGCGCCCAGTCCAGCACCTCGCGGCGACCGCCGCGCTCGCCTTCCAGCGAGAACTGCATCTGGCCATCGCTGACCGCGCCGCGATTGAGTGTCTGGGTCAGGACGATGCGGTAGTCGAACGACGCCGCATCGCGTGCGGTAAACCTGGACGAGAACACGGTCAGGTCCGTGCGCTGGGCGGTCGCTCCGACCAGGCGCGCGTAAAACTCCACATCGCTGCGCAGATCGGCGATCTGGGTCTCGCGCTGGGTCAGGGTGTCCTGCAGGTCCAGGTTGGCGGCCCGGCTGATGCGGTCGGACTGCGCCAGCACCGCCAGGCGTCGCTGGGCCTGGTCCAGCTGGGCCTGGAGGCGACCGCGCGCGCCAATGGCGGCCTGCAGCTCGCGGCGCGCATCGGCCGTGCCCGGCGCGGCGCCCCATCGCGATACACCCAGGGCAACGATCAACAGCGAGGCCAGCCAGGCCAGCACCCAGCCGACGCGCACCCAGGTGCGACGCGCGGGGCGGCCCAGGACGATGCGGTACTGCGGGCTGGTGGAATTCATGCGTCGGCGGCAAGGTCTGGAGGAACGGGACGATGACCGCGCAGCGAGCCCGACGGCGGCCACTCGCGCATGCGCGAGCGATCCCCCGGAGCGGGCCTATACTGGCGATTCGTTGACGGGCCCCTGCTTTCCCCTTCCCGTCGCCCTCAAGTCTAGGGGATCTGAGACCGTGACCGAAGCGCACCTGTTCGTCATTGGGATCCTGCTGGCCTGGATGGCCGGCATCCGCGTGTACCTGACCGTGTTCGGCATCGGCCTGGCCGGGCTGCTGGGCTGGGTCGAACTGCCTCCGGCCCTGCAGGCCACCGAGTCTTGGTGGGTGCTGGGCACCTCCGGCGCGCTGGCGCTGACCGAGTTCTTCGCCGACAAGATTCCCGGGGTGGATTCGATCTGGGACCTGCTGCAGACCCTGGCCCGGGTGCCGGCCGGCGCCTTCCTGGCTGCGGCCACGCTGTCGCCGGATGGCCAGTTGGGCACCGGCGCCCTGGCGGCCGGTGCTGGCGTGGCCCTCACCAGCCACCTGCTGAAGTCCGGCGCGCGCGCCCTGCTCAACACCTCGCCCGAGCCGGTCAGCAACTGGACCGCCTCGTTGACCGAGGACGCGCTGGTGACCGGCGGCCTGGCGTTGGCGCTGGTGCATCCGTGGCTGGCCTTGTCGGTGGTCGTCCTGCTGAGCCTGACCATGACGTTGGTGCTGGTGTGGATCGCACGGGCGGTCTGGCGACGGTTGCGGCCTGCTCCCACGGTGCGGACCGCGTCGAGTTCCTGAATGGCCTTGACGGCATCAAGAGCAGTCCGTCGCATAATGGAGTTCATTGCAAGCCGGGAAACCCGATGTCCGCACCGCTGTCGCCCCACGCGTCGTCCTCCTTGCCCGTGCGCCCCGTGCTGCGCGCCGAGACGCCGCCGCCGCACTACTGGCGCCGCTGGACCGAAGACGTCCAGGAACTGCACACGATGAGCAGCGCCGCCAGCGACCCGGCGGATGCGCCTTCATCCAGCGGCGAATCCGGAGCGCCTGCCGCGCCGGCCGGCGCGAGCGATCCGGTGCAGCTCGAGTCGCCTTACCGCGTGCTGATCATC
Organism: Pseudoxanthomonas sp.; assembly: GCA_044235875.1. Taxonomy (GTDB): domain Bacteria; phylum Pseudomonadota; class Gammaproteobacteria; order Xanthomonadales; family Xanthomonadaceae; genus Pseudoxanthomonas_A. Next base: position 1,263 of record JBIIHJ010000138.1, on the reverse strand, counting down.
GAGGACGACCGCCCCCAGGCGCTGTTCGCCCAGAGCGTCCTGCATGGCGCCGGCATGCTGGCCGAAGTGGAAATGGAAGCGGACAACGTCATCGACAGTATCCAGCGCTTCGTGCCGGATCTGCTGCTGATGGACCTGCACATGCCCGGCCGTGACGGCATGGCGCTGACCGTGGCCATCCGCGAGCGCGCCGAGTATGTCGATCTGCCGATCGTGTTCCTGAGCGGCGATCCGGATCCGGAAAAACAGTACGAAGTGCTCGACAGCGGCGCCGACGATTTCCTGACCAAGCCGATCCGCCCACGTCACCTGATCGCCGCGGTGTCCAACCGCATCCGGCGCATGCGCCAGCGCAGCCCGGTGCAGGTCATCGCCAGCGCCGCCTCCGAAGCGGCCCAGGCCAGCCAGGACCTCAACGCCGATACCGGCCTGCATACCCGCAGCTACGTCCAGCAGCAGCTGGGTTCGGCGCTGGAAGAACACGCCGACGGCGGCCTGTTCTTCATCGAGATCGCCGGTGCGCTGGGCCTGCGCGAACGCTACGGCTACGCCAACTATGAACAGCTGATGGTGCAGGCCGCGCGTCAGCTGTCGGCCTTCGCCGCGCCGCAGCCGCTGGCGCGCCTGAACGACAACAGCTTTCTGGCCGTGGCCCGTGGCCTGCCGCGCGAGGCGCTGGAAGGTTTCGCCCGCGCGCTGCACGACCAGCTGGCCAAGGTCTCGTTGCCGGTGCGCGGTACCGAAACGATCCAGCTGCGCGCGATCATCGGCTACACCGAGCTCAACCTGGGCTTTGCGGACCGCGATGCGGCGATCGAAGCGGCCGAGCAGGCCACCGTGCGCGCGCGCGCGCTGCCGGGCCACGTCGCCGCGCACGTGCCGGCGCCCTCGGCAAGCGAACAGGCTCGCGCCTCGCTCGCCGACACCACGCTGGAGCTGCTGTTCCAGCCGATCGTCTCGGTCGCCGGTGGCGACCAGGCCCAGTTCCAGGTGCTGATGCGCTTGCGCCAGGCCGACGGCACTCTGCTGCCGGCCGCCCAGATCGTGCCTGCGGCCGAGCTGTCCGGCGACATCATCGACCTGGATCGCCAGATCGTCAGCCGCGCGCTGGATCTGATCGCGCGCCGCCACGTCGAGGGCGCCAGCCTGAAGCTGTTCGTCTCGCAGTCGCCACGCACCCTGACCCGCAGCGACGCGGGCGAGTGGCTGCTGGCCGAGATCGCACGTCGCGGGATCCAGCCGTCCTCGGTCGTGGTCGACATC
>JBIIHJ010000137.1:0-9440 GCA_044235875.1 Pseudoxanthomonas sp. | reverse complement strand
CGCCCGGCACCTGCAACAGCGCGGTGAAGTCCTTCGGCCCCTGCTCGGCCGCCGCAGCCAGGCTGCCATGCAGCCGGCGCAGCACGATGTCCTGCGCGCGCACGTCGTGGTGGTCCGGCAGCGACAGGTGCGGCTGCGCGGCCGGGTTCCAGGCGTGCGGATCGGGCGAACTCGTCGCCGACGCGGCGAACAGATCGCCGGTGACCGGCAACGCGGCATCGGCCTGCGCGCGTGCAATCCGCTTGGCCATGGCCGCCGACGGGGTCGCCAGGCGTCCGTATTCGCGTGCGATGTCCTGCGGGCTCAGCGTCTGCAACAGCGCGACCTGTGCCGCGCGCGAGCCGGCTGCGCGCCGGTCGGCCAGGTTGACGATGTTGCCCTGGCGCGGCCCCTCGATCGCCGCGTGCGGCGCATCGACAAAATCCTTCAGCCCTTCGGACAGCCAGTGATAGCGGCGCGCCTGCTTGCTGGCGGTGTTCATGCCCTGCTGCACCACCACCCACTGGCCGTCGTCGCTGACGATGAACCCGTGCAGGTACAGGTCGAACCCGTCCTGCACCGCCGCGCTGTCCACCTTGGCCACCAGCCGGCTGGCCCGCGCCAGCGACGCGCCATCCACGCCCGTGCGATCGCCCACCGCCAGCAGTTCGTCGGGCGTGGCGCGCGAATGCCGGCCGCGCCCACCGCACACGTGTATGCCCAGCTCATCGGATAACGGCGTCAACCCGCGCTTGAGCGCGCCGATCACGCTGGTGGTGATGCCGGAGGAATGCCAGTCCATGCCCATCACCGCGCCAAAGGACTGGAACCAGAATGGATGGGCCAGCCGCCGCAGCAGTTCGTCGCGCCCATAAGTGTGAACGATGGCCTGGCACATCACCGTGCCCAGCCGGGTCATGCGCTGGCCCAGCCACGCCGGCACGCGCCCGCCGTGCAGGGGGAGATCGGCACTGCCGGCGCGTCGGGTCATGGAATCGGCCTCATCGCACAAGCCTGCCGCAGGCCCATCTCAGCGCGTGAGACCGCTAAAGCAGTTCGGACACGAAATAGCCCACAAACGCGAGCAGCAAGATCAAGAATGCTGCATACAGGACGGTCCGCGCGACCGAGGCCGGGCCGGTCGCGGTCTGTCCGGTCGGGTACGGCAGGCTGATCGCACGCAGGGCGCAGATGAAACCCAGCGTCGCGGCGCCCACGCGCAGCCAATCGTTCCGCAGCCACGCCCCGGCCAGTCCTTCGATCTCCGCCTGGCCCTGCGGGCTGCCGGGTGCCCCGGTGGCGACCGCCCACAGCGCGGCATTCATGGGCCAGAACGCGACCACGGTGAACACCAGCACGGTCAGGATCATCAGCGCCGACACCAGCAGCCAGCGCCGATAGCGCATCGGCGTGCGCCAGCCCGCGATGACCGCTGTCCATGTGGCCACCAGCAATACCGCCGAGGGCGGAATGAAGAAGTCGCCGGTATTGACCGGATACGCCGCCCCGTACGGCAACAGACGCAATGACGCTGGCGGCGCAGCGCTCCAGGCACCGGCCAGCACCACCAGGTCAAACAGCTTGGCCCCCAGCAGGACACCCCACGTGATCGTCGCGATCCAAAGCGCGCCAAGCACGATCCGCTGACGCAGCGGCCACGCCGGCACCACACTCCTGCTGAGCATGCATTGTCCTCACGCTGCGTAGACCGCAGGGTAATGGACACGCCTCACGCCGGGCATCGACCAGATGGCCGACCGTCGAAACGCCCCGCCAGCAGTCAGACGTAGCGCGGGATCGGCCCCCGCTGCGGGGTCTGGTCGGGCAGGTCGATCTCGGTGTCGTCCACGTAGCACCAGCCCCAGCCCTCGGGCGGGTCATAGCCTTCGATGATTGGATGGCCGGTCGCGTGGAAATGCGCCGTGGCGTGGCGGTTGGGCGAATCGTCGCAGCAGCCCACATGGCCGCAGATCCGGCACAGGCGCAGATGCACCCAGGGGCTGCCGATGGCCAGGCAGTCCTCGCAGCCCTTGGCGCTGGGCGTGACGTCGACGATTTCATCCAGATGCGTGCAACGGGTCATGGTGGTGCCTCAGGCAACGGGGGTCGGTGGCGCTTCGAGGGCGGCCAGGTATTGGTGGATCTGTGCGACCACGGCAGCGCCCTCGCCCACCGCGGCGGCCACGCGCTTGACCGAACCGGCGCGCACATCGCCGATGGCGAACACGCCGGCGCGATCGGTTTCCAGCAGGGCGGCGCCGTCGGCGCCGGTCACCACAAACCCGGCCTGATCCAGCGTCACGCAGCCCTTGAGCCAGTCGGTATTGGGATCGGCGCCAATGAACAGGAACAGATGCCGCAGCTTGCATACATGCGTGGCGCCGGTGGCGCGCTCGCGATAGGTCGCGCTAGACAGCGCGCCCTGGTCGTCGGCCTCCAGCGACAACAGCTCGGTGCCGGTGTGCAACTCGACGTTGGGCAGCGCCTGGATGCGGTCGATCAGGTACTTGGACATCGAGGCTTCCAGTCCCTCGCCACGGATGACCAGATGCAGCTTCTTCACCTTGGGCGCCAGGTAGACCACCGCCTGCCCGGCCGAATTGCCGCCGCCCAGCAGCGCGATCTCCTCGCCGGCGCACATGCGGGCCTCGATCGGCGAGGCCCAGTACGACACGCCGCTGCCTTCGAAGCGTGCCAGGTGTTCCACCTGCGGCCGGCGATAGCGCGCGCCGGAAGCCACCACCACCGTGCGCGCCTGCACCGTGATGCCATTGTCCAGGGCCAGCTGCAGCGGCGCATGCGGATCTTCGGCACTGGCCTCGCAGCGCAGGGTCCGCACATCCAGCGGCAGCGCCAGCTCGACGCCGAACTTCAGCGCCTGGTTGTAGGCGCGCCCGGCCAGCGCCTGGCCGGAAATGCCGGTGGGAAAGCCCAGATAGTTCTCGATCCGCGAAGACGCGCCGGCCTGCCCGCCGATGGCGCGCTGCTCCAGCACCAGCACCGACAGCCCTTCGGACGCGGCGTACACCGCCGTGGCCAGACCGGCGGGACCGGCACCGACCACGACCACGTCGTGGACCACCGCCGGATCCAGCTCCGGGGTCATGCCCAGGCAACTGGCCGCGGCGGCGTTGGTCGGGCGTTTGAGCACCGTGCCGTTGGGGCAGATCATCAGCGGCAGCTCATCGGCATGGATGCCCAGGCGCTCGACCAGCGCCCGGCCCTCGGCGTCCTGGGTGGCATCCAGCAGCGTGTTGGGATAGCCGTTGCGGGTCAGGAAGCCCTGCAGCCGCACCAGTTCGCTTTCGCCGGGCTGGCCGACCAGCACCGAGCCGACCGCATCGCTTTCGATCAGGCCCACCCGGCGCAGGATCAGCGCCCGCATGACGATCTCGCCCAGCTCGGCCGCGCCGATCAGCAATGCGCGCAGATGCACCGCGTCCAGCGGCACCGCCGTGCAGCCCTGGGCGCCGGCCACGCCGCCGGCCAGCGAGGCGCGACCGGCCAACTGGCTGACCTCGCCGGTAAAGCTGCCCACCCCGTGCTCGGTGATGACGTGTTCGTGGCCCAGGCCGTCGCGCTGCGACACCGTGATGCTGCCGGCCAGCACCAGCCACACCGGCGCAGGATGGTCGCCCACCGCAAACACCGTCGCGCCCGGCTCGAACGCCTGCGCAGGCCCACTGGCAAAGCGCCGCGCCGTGGCCATCTGCGCCGCATCCAGCGCGGGGAACATCTGGTGTTGCCGGGTATCGATCAGGGCCATGCGGGTTGTGGGGTCCAGGCGGCAGGACACCGCCGCAGAAGCCCCTTTCTACCACCTTGGCGTCATCGGCGATTGCACGCCTGTGCGGCGCAGCGGATCACCACCCGAAGCCCAAGCCAACCTGTAGCGCGGAGCTTGCTCCGCTGCCCTCCGTCCAACCACAAGGGAAGGCGCCAGCGGAGCAAGCTCCGCTCTACAAAAAAGCGAGCACGCGCGGCGGTGTTACAGGCAATTCCCATACCTGCACCACGCATACGGATATTCGCCAACCTGCACGGCCAGTCTCCTGCGCACCGGGTTGGCCAAGATGTACCGCGCATGCGCACGTAGATCCTCATCGCGCCGCATCTGCCGATCGTGAAACCCGGCTTGCCACAATGGTCCCTGTCTTCCCACAGCCGCATTGACCTGGCGAGCGGATGTGGATTTCAATCGCTGCACCGGGCGACTCAGCACCGTTGCGCGCAACTCAAATAGCCAGTGAAGGTGATCCGGCATGACGACCCAAGCGATGGATTCGGTGGACCCCAAAGCATCCGATGAACGCAACGACGCTTCAATCGCATGCGCTGCGGTAGGTGTGCCAAGCACCTGCTGACGACGGACCGTGACAGCGGTGACCATGTAGACCGCGCCGGTGACTGAGTAGCGGCCGATATTGAGAGATGGGCTTGCCATGCCCGCATTCTTGGTCGTCTAGGTCACATGGACTATCAGCGCTTCGCCCGGTGAAACCTCAGAAGATTCCGCCAACGGTGAATGCCGGAAACCGGATATGTAGAGCGGAGCTTGCTCCGCTGGAGCATTCCCGATGACCTTGACGAGGGACAGCGCAGCAAGCTCCGCTTTACACATCGCAGAAAGCAAATCACAAAAGCGAGAACGCCCCGCGATGGCGGGGCGTCCGTGCAACGCACGCGGTTGCTCGGCTCAATACACCAACGTCTGGATCGCATGCGCCGGGATGTCCACCTGGGTGGACGCATCGCCGACGTAGTAGTTGTAGGTGATCGCCTTGTCGCTGGCATTCATCACCACGGTGGCCAGCTTGTTGTCCTTGTTGAGGAAGGACGTGGTGGTCAGGTTGCTGCGGCTGCTGGCGGCGCTGACGCGCTGGGCCTGGGGGCGGATGAACTTGGAAAAGTGGCCGATGTACCAGTACGGCGGGGTGTAGAGCAGCTCACCGGTGCGGGTGTCGGCCTGCAGCGGGGCGAAGCAATAGTTGCCCACGTGGTTGGGGCCGCCCTTTTCGTCCAGCAGGATGTTCCAGTCGGTCCAGGCCACGGCGCCGCCATTGAAGTCGTGGATCATCGAGGTGCCATAGCGCTCGCCATTGGCCCAGTCCTGGATGCGGGCGAAGTCGAACTTCTCGATCGAGGCCTCGGTCAGCAGCAGCGGCTTGTCCGGATACGCATTGGACACCACCGCAAGGTTGTCGGTCATCGGCTCGAACCCTGCCCAGGTCTCGTACCAGTGGAAGCCCATGCCCCAGGCGTACTTGGACGCTTCCGGGTCATCGAAGATCGTATTGGCGCGGTGGACCATCATGTCGCGGTTGTGGTCCCACACGATGATCTTCTTGTCGCCGTAGCCGGCCTTGGCCATCACCGGGCCAAGGTGGTGCTTGAGGAAGTCGCGCTCCTCTTCGGCCGAGAACTGCATCGACTCCCACTTCTGGATCGCCATCGGCTCGTTCTGCACGCTGATGCCCCAGATCGGGATGCCTTCCTTTTCGTAGGCGGCGATGAATTTGGTGTAGTAGGTGGCCCACGCATCGGCGTACTGCGGCAACAGATGGCCGCCCTTGAGCATGGTCTTGGTGTCCTTCATGAAGGCCGGCGCGCTCCATGGGCTGGCGAACATCGGCAGCGTGCCGCCGGCCGCGGCGATGGCCTGCTTGATCATCGGGATGCGGTACTTGCGGTCATGATCGATGCTGAAGGACTTCAGCGCCTTGTCGCCTTCCTTGATGTAGGTGTAGCTGGCGCTGGAAAAATCCGAGCTGTGGATCGTGGTGCGCGCCCAGGTGTAGCCGATGCCTTCGTTGGGGTCGTAATAGGCCTTCATGAATTCGGCCTGCTTGGCCTTGCTCAACTTGGCGTAGGTCTCGGCGGCCGAATCGGTGATCGCCCCACCCACGCCCATCACCGTCTGGAAGCGCTTGGTCGGGTTGACGAAGATGGAGTTCTCCACCTCGGTCAGCTTGTGCCCGACCTGCAGGGGGGCGACCTGGCTCTGCACCATTTGCTTGGGCGCGCCCTGGGCGCTGGTGTAGACCGTCACCGCGCCACCGGCCGGCGTGTACGCCGCGGTGGACACCTGCGCCGCATAGGCCGGGGCCGCGGCCAGCAAGGTGCCCAGCGCCGACAAAAGAATGGTGTGCTTCATGGGTGCCCTCCCAGGCCAATAGGTCGGCCCGGAGGATACCCGCACGCCGCCACACAACGCGTGTGCTTAGACCAACGGCGTAAGACCTATGAAGGCCAGGGCCTCGCCCCACCCCTGTAGAGCGGAGCTCGCTCCGCTGGGGCCTTCCTAAATATCGCGAAGGCTCCTGTAGAGCGGAGCTCGCTCCGCTGAGGCCTTCCCGATTATCGACCAAGCCCCCTGTAGAGCGGAGCTCGCTCCGCTGGGGCCTTCCCGAATATCGACCAAGCCCCCTGTAGAGCGGAGCTCGCTCCGCTGAGGCCTTACCACTCCCCGCCCGGAGCGCAGCGGAGCAAGCTCCGCGCTACAGGTCCACGCGCGGCCCCACGCCCACCGCATCCAAAAACGCCAGCGCCTTGCCCACCGTGTCGGCATACGGCGACACCCCGATGCCTGGATCGGCGTCGTGCAGGTGAAAGAACCCGTGGTCATGCCCGGCGTACTCCTCCAGACGACAGGCCCGCCCCGCTGCATCGGCGCGCCGACAGAAGGCGCGCACCGAGGCGATCGGCACGGTGCGGTCGTCCTGCCCGTGGAAGATCAACGTCGGCGGCAATGCCTGCACCGGCAGCACGCTGGGCGAGATCCGCCGCGCCAGCAGCTTCAGCGACATCGGCGCCTTGCTCACCAGGTCCACCGCCGGGTTGAACAGCACCACCGCCGCCGGCTTGTGCGCAGTCGCGGCCTTCATCGCCGTGGTCAGGGCCAGATGGCCGCCGGCCGAACCGCCGCTGATCACGATGCGCTGGCGGTCAATGCCCAGCGCGTCCGCGTTGGCCCGCAACCAGACATACGCGGCCTGCGCATCGCGCAGCGAATCCAGCGGCGTGGAGCCATCACGGCACTTCACCCGGTAATCGGCCAGCACCGCCACATAACCGCGCCGAGCGAAGGCCTGGGCCTGGTCTTGGAACGAGGTGATGTCCCCCACCCGCCAGGCCCCGCCAAAGAAGAACAGCACCGCCGGCCGCGGCGTGTCCGACGCCTCCACCGGCGCAAACACATGCAACCGCAACCCGCGCTTGGCCGCGGTCCGATAGGTAAAGCTACGCGCCCCCGGCAAGGTATCCGGTTGCGGCGCGATGGCCTCGCACGGATTGGACAGCACCTCCGCGCCCGCGCCCGGCCCCACGCCGGCGATGACCGGTACGCGCACGCGCCTGCTGCGATATCCCAGCACTGCCAGCGTCCCGACCGCCAGCGCCGCGCCAAGCCAAAAGGAAGTGGATTGCTTCATGGCCAGCATCGTAGCGATGGGCGCGTGACCGAAGGTTGCGTGTCGGTCACGAGGACTTGGCCGGCTTGGGAAGCCGCTTCCAACTCAGCACCTCCGCAGAAGGAATCAGAAAGCGCACCCTGGTGTCATCGCGCAGCCCGCCAGGCGCGGTGACGTAGAAATCCGAGCCCAACCGGGTCAGCACATCCAGCGGCGTCAACAGATACGCATCGGCCGTGCTGCTGGGCGCAGGCAGGCAGATCGCCTCCGGCATGGCCGCGCGCGCGATGTCGCAGCCCTTCTTGGTCAAGGTCAGCTGCACGTTCGGCATCAGTCCGAGCCCCAGCCGATTTGCCGCACCATCCACTGCCGACCAGATCAAACCGCTACAAACAAGCACGAAAAAGATGCTGGGCAACATCAGCTTCAATTGGAACGTCATCGCTGCTCGACGCGTTGCATAAGCAATCCAGTGCAGGAAGACCAGCATGAGCGCGGTCAGGAGAGCGAAGAACCATTGGAACCAGCCATCCAGATTGATCGGCAGCAGGATCACGGCGTAGAGAAAAAGAGGCCAATAACCCAGATACAGGAGCGTCAAGAGTGCCCATGCAGCACCTGTTCTTCTGAAGCGGCGCAGATTCCAGCGCCCCCACGACGTGTCCACCACAAAAGTGATCGCTAAGAAGGTCACCATTCCCAAGAAAAACCCACCCAGCATCGCCCGCTGACCAAATGCGGGATACCCCTTGATCATCGCGAGGATGCAGCCTGCCAAATAAAGGGCGGCCAAGATGCTCGCGCCAAAGAACCGGGGCAGCATGTCCAACACATGATTCTTCGCATGCGCGGCGCGATCCTCTTTCGACACCGCAGGATGGTCAATGGCGCTGCGATAGGAACGCAACCCCTTCCGCTTTTTCGGCAACCCTCGATATTTCCTTGGTGCACGTAGCACGTGACTGTTCACCAGCGTGCCGATCATCGCCGCAGGCACAGCCAATGCCAGCACCAGCCCAACAAGCGCCAGTAGTGCAAACAGAAACAGCGCGCTTAGCACGACGCCCAGATCAGCCAGCGACAAGGTCGGCACATAGCCAATCCGCATGAAGTGGGCCAGCAGCATCGCGCCGCCCAGACACGGCACAAGCCATTTGATGTCCAACCCAAATATTTTCCCCATCGCCAAAACTTTGGCTGGGCGATCAGCCGCCGGGGCTCCCGATTCATTATCCTGCATCGCGCATCCCTGTTGACCGTCTGATGCCAGCCCCCCATGGCTAGCCCATCGGGAAGCATAGAAAAAAACGCCCCGCAATGCGGGGCGTTTTGCTTTCCATGTGCGGCGACAGCAAACCCGCCCTACATCACACCTCAGGCCTTGGCCAGCAAACCCTCCAGCTCCACACGGCCGGCACGCGCGCCGTAGGCGGGGGTACCGTTTTCAAAGCGGAAGCCTTCGTGCAGGCCGCCGGCGTCGACGACATCAAAGCCGAAGGCCTCGATCAGGTCGGCCACCACAGCCTTGGCGGACGCGTCGTCGCCGACGATCGGCAAGGCGCGGCGGGCGGGGTCGCCCTTGGGCTTGGCGGCGCTGCCGATCTCGGCGGCGTGGATCGAGTTGAAGGCCTTGACCACCTTGGACTGCGGCAGGTGCGCGGCGGTCATCTCGCTGGTGGTCGTGTCGCCACTGTCCAGCGCGGCGATCTGGCCGTCGCGCTCAGGGTAGTAGTTCATGGTGTCGATGATCACCTTGCCGGCCAGCGGTGCGATCGGCACGTCCTTCAGATGTTTCAGCGGGATGGTGACCACCACGACCTCGCCCTGCTCGGCTGCGTCCTGCGCGGTGGCGGCGCTGGCCTTGGGGCCAAGCTTTTCGATCAAGTCGGACAAGCTCTCCGGCCCGCGCGAGTTGGACAGGATCACCGTGTGCCCGGCCTCGATGGCCTTGCGCGCCACGATAGAGCCGATGTTGCCGCTGCCAATGAATCCGATCTTCATGGGGTGCCCTTCTATGCTGCAATGGAGCGTCACAGCATCCCGCAACGGCTG
>JBIIHJ010000008.1:0-32238 GCA_044235875.1 Pseudoxanthomonas sp. | reverse complement strand
GCACGTCCTTGAGATCAGCCTTGATCGCAAACTGGTTTCCCCGCGGATTACCGCCCTGCGCAGCGCCTGCATCAAAGCGACGTTTGGGACCTGTAATGTCCTTGCCATCGGCGAGACCGAGCGTGGCGGTTCGCTGACGCTTCGTCTCGTCCCCGAAGGTGTCGCGCGCATGACCGCGCTGGCGGCACGGGACGGCAACGTGTCGTCGCGGCAGACGCAGGCCGAGGACATCGGCAAGGCTGTCCACGATACACAGCGTGATCTTGCGCAGCTCGACGCTTACGCCGGACGCCTAGACGATCTGGCCGCTCGCAAGGACCTGGCGGTCACCGATCTGATTGCATTGACCCGCGAGCAGGCTGAGGTGGCCGAAAAAAGAAGAGTGATCGAAGCCGCGGCGGCGGCCCAGCAGCTGCGCCTGGACACCAACTTGATGACCTTCAATTTCCGCGATCCAAGTTACGCAGGGCGCGGCGCGCTCGGCGATCTTTGGGAGAACGTGGTCGAGCGGATGAAGGAAGGTATCGGCGAGGCGCTGCCTGGCGTGGCCTATTGCCTGCCCTTCCTGATTCTGGCGTTTCCTGTGGCGCTGGTCTGGTGGATGCTCTGGCGTCGCGCAACCCGCCGTTGGCGACGGACCCCCTGATCGATGGCATGAGCGCCGCAGTGGCGGCGCTCACGCAATGCTTCGCTTCGTCCATAAAAAACGGGCCGGAAGACTGGGGAGGTCTTCCGGCCCGCGATCCCGTCATATGCCCGGCGTGGCATGGCGGTGATCAAAGCACGCGCCGCCCCGCACCGGGTGCATCCAGCAGGCGGGCCGAGGGGTGCGGCCCGCCTGCGTGGCGGGATCAGAAGAACATGCGCACGCCGAACGAGGCGCTGCGACCCGGCAGCATCACGTCATCCTTGAGGAACGAGGTGTGGACGCGGGCGTCCTGATCGGCCAGGTTGCTGCCGTCCAGGAACACTTCCCAGGAGGTCGCGCCTGCATCGACGTGGTAGGCCACGTGCGCATCGACCATCGTGTAGCCAGCGGTTTCGGTCTCGTTGACGGCTACCTTGTCCTGCTTCATGTAACGGGTGGCACCGACCGAGGCGCGCCAGGCGCTGGCTTCCCAGCGCAGCTCGGCACCGAAGCGGCCCGGCGGGATGCGCGGCAGGTTGCCGCCATCGTTGAGGCTGGCCTGCACGGTGTCGCCGAAGACATGCAGGTCCCAGTCGCCCGCGCTTGGGCTCTTGGCCAGGTGGAAGGTCGCCTCGCCTTCGAAGCCGTGGAAGGTCGCATCGCCCTGGGTCCACTGGCGGATCGGCAGGTACTCGTCTTCTTCCTCGTGGTACCACTGCTCGCCGGTATCGACGATGTAGATGAAGTTGTTGTAGCGGTTGTAGTACGCCGACACCTTCGCATCGACCCAGTCGTTGCGGTAGCTCAGGCCCAGCTCGGCCTGGTTGGCCTTTTCCTTCTGCAGGTCGGTGCCACCGATCTCGTAGGCCAGCGTGGCGATGTGCGGGCCATCGGCGAACAGCTCTTCTTCGGCCGGCGCGCGTTCGGCGTGGTCCAGGTTGGCGGTCAGGCGCCACTGGTCGTTGAGCCTGAAGCCGAAGCTGGACGACAGGCTCAGCGGCTTGAACTTCGGGCTCAGGCCGGTCTCGGTGTCGTACTTGATCTGGTCGATGCGCGCGCCCAGGTCGGTGGAGAACCGGCCCCAGCTGTTCTGCGCCACGGCGAACACGCCGATCGCCTTGGTATCGGTGCGCGGGACGAAGGCTTCCTCGCCGATGGCTTCGAAGGTCGAATCGCTGCCCTGCGCGCCGATGGCGGTCTTCCAGCCGTTGGCGGCGGCGAAGGTGGCTTCCACGCGACCTTCGTTGGCATTCTTCTTGAAGACCGTGCCGACTTCGTCGCCCTCGAACTCGGTGTGGTCGTAGGTGGTGTGGCCGAAGCTGTAGCGCAGGCCGCTGCCTTCGCCCCAAGGATCGTTGAGGCCACCCTTCACTTCGAAACGGTCCTGGTGCATCTCCAGGTGCACGCCGCGCTCGCCTTCGGCGAGGTTGCCCGGCTCGCCCGGATTGCCGTAGCTGTCGTTGAAGCGCGACACCGCCGCGCCGATGAAGCCCCAGTCGCCCGACAGCGAGGCGCCGAACGAGCCGGACTTGTTGTCGATGAAGGTGTTGGCCTGGCGGCCCTGCGGGGTGTCGTAGTCCTTGGCGTTGCGGTACACGCCATCGGCATGGATCGACAGGCCGCCGTTGCCGGCATCGAACCGCGCCATGCTGGTCTGGCCGTCCTTGTCGCCGAAGTCCACGCGGGTTTCGGCGCGGCCGGTGACGCCCTGGATCGGAGTCTCGGCAATGCGGCCATCGACCACGTTCACCGCGCCACCAATGGCGCCGCTGCCGTAGAGCAAGGTGGACGGGCCCTTGAGCACTTCGATCTGGTCGGCCAGGAAGGGCTCGATCGCCGGCGAGTGGTCCTGGCTGACGGTGGAAACGTCGGCACTGGACAGGCCATCGGACATCACCGCCACGCGCGGACCATCCATGCCGCGGATGATCGGCCGGCCGACCCCGGGACCGAAGTTGGAAGACTGCACACCCGGCAGGCCGGCGACGGTTTCGCCCAGGCTGGCGGCGCGGACTTCATCAAGCTTCTCGCCGGACAGCACCTCGACCGGGCGGCTGAGCTGGTCGGCCGTGCTGCCGAAGGGGCTGGAGGTCACTTTCACCGCGTCCAGGTCCTTGGCATGCAGCCCGCTGCCGGTGGTATGGCGCGAGTCGCTGGAAGGATTGGAAGGGGGGCTGGTGGTCGCTTCCTGCGCCTGGATGTTGAAGGTGCACAGCGCCAGGGCCAGGGCAGTGGCGAGCGGGGCGCGGGAGAGGACGGCCGCACCGGCGGCGCGGAAAGCAGGTGACTTCATGGGCTGGAGCATCCGGGAGGGAGGGAAAGACAAGTGGCTTCAAAACGTTATAATATATCCAATCCACGTCAAGTCCCCTCCCGAAAGTCATACTTCCCACATGTCTTCTCCCTTTCGCTCATGGCTGGACCGCCTCGGCGCCACCGGATCCCTGGTCTGCGCGGTGCATTGCGCGGTGCTGCCGCTGCTGATCGCGTTGTTGCCGGCGCTGGGCCTGTCGGGCTGGCTCGGCGAAAACTTCGAACGGGCGTTCGTGGTGTTCGCCTCACTGCTGGGCGTGTTCAGCCTGGCCAGCGGCTATCGCCGACACCGCGTGCTGCGTGCGCTGGGGATGCTGCTGGTGGGCCTGGCCGTGCTGTGGACGGCGATGCTTTACAAGCCGCTGCATCACAGCGTGATCGAACATGCCGTGGCGATGACCTTCGGCGGCACCCTGGTCGGCCTGGCGCACCTGCTCAACCTGCGCCTGAACCACGGCCACGTGCACGACGCCAGCTGCGCGCATTGAGGCAAGCCTCCCCCTGTAGGCCGGTGGTGCGCCTGTGGTAGCCTCTCCGGCCCTGCGCGCTGGCGCCTTGCCAGCAGCGCACCCGCATCACTGGCGGGCCACCAACATTCAGGAGTGACAAAAATGGGCAAGGGTGATCGCAAAACCGCCAAGGGCAAGCGCTACAACTCCAGCTATGGCAACTCGCGCAAGCACAATTCGGTCGTGGGCGTTGCTGCGCCGGTGACCAGCAAGTCGGTGACCAAGTCGCCGGCCAAGAAGGCCGTGGCCAAGAAGACGGTCGCCAAGGCGGGCTGATCCCTGCCGACGCTGGACCGATCAGACGCGGCGCCTCACGGCGCCGCGTTTTTTATTGCCCCAGGTTCCCGTGCAGCCCGGGGCCAGCCATCAGCCAACCTCCGCTCAAGGCGCACACATGCGGCGCGCCCTGGAATGGATGACATGCCTCAAAGCCGCTGCCCCACGTCGATCCGGTTGCCGTCCGGATCGGCGAAGACGAAGCCGCGCAGCCCGTAGTCCGCATCGCGGATGGCCTTGATGATGCGGGTGTCGGCGGCCTGCAGGTGCGCGTAGAGCGCCTGGGCATCGTCGACCAGCAGGTGCGCCAGGTTCTGGGTGCTGGGCCTGTGGGTCTTATGCAGCGACAGGTGCAGCTCGGCTGCGTCCTTCCTGAGGATCACAAAGCCGACCGGCGTGCCGTTTTCGAAGGTCTTGGTGAAGCCCAGCAGGCCGACGTAGAACGCCAGGGCGCGTTCGATATCGGCGACGGGGAGCGTCGGCGCGATCCGGCCGAACTCCACGGACGGCGGCAGGGGTGATGCAATGGACATGGAGGGAACTCCAGCTTGATCACGCAGCGGCCAGGTGCGGGGCGGTGCCCGGTGGCTGGCGTGCGCGCAAGGGCGGAGCGGTGTCCGCATGCGACGACTTATCTTAAAACCAGAGGCGGCCTGTTGTGCAGGGGGTGTTGCGACCGGTTGCACCGGCACCGCGCGATCACTTGAACAGCGCGCCGCCCTGGGGACCCTCCGGCAGCACCCCTTCCAGCCTGAGCAGGAACTGCTTGGTCGGCAGGCCACCGCCGAACCCGGTCAGCGCGCCGTTGGCGCCGATCACCCGATGGCAGGGCAGCACGATCGGCAGCGGATTGCGTCCGTTGGCCGCGCCGACCGCGCGCGTGGCGGTGGGTCTGCCCAGTGCGTTGGCCAGGTCCAGGTAGCTCCAGGTGCGGCCGTAGGGAATGGCCGCCAGGGTCGTCCAGACCTGCTCCTGGAAGGCGGTGCCGCGTGGCGCCAGCGGCAGGTCGAAGGTCTTCAGCGTGCCGGCAAAATACGCATCCAGCTGCGCCTGGGTTTCGCGCAGCACGGCGTGATCGCCGGGTTCCCAGGGCGACCAGCGCCTGACCGGATGCCGGTTCTGCGGAAATTCGAGCGCATGCAGGCCGGCGTCGCTTGCAGCGATCAACAGTGGGCCGACAGGGCTAGGAACGAGGCGATGGAAGATGTTCACGGGCGGAGCTCGGCTGGATGTTCGATGAGGGGTCTGGCCGGCGGCATCGCGTCCTTCCACAGATGCAGCACGGCGTAGCCGCGCCACGGTCGCCAGGCCTGTGCGTGTTCGGACAACTGGCGCGCGCTCAGGCGGGAGCCATCGTTGGGCAGCGCTTTCTGCAGCACCAGGTCTTCGGCCGGAAAGGCATCGGGATGACCCAATCCGCGCAGCGCCAGATAGTGCGCCGTCCATGGGCCGATGCCGGGCAGCGCGGTCCAGCGCTCGACGAACTGCTCCAGCGTGGTGCCCGCATCGAAATCCACGCGCCCGTCCAGGACGGCCTGCGCCACGGTGCGCAGCGTCGCGGCGCGTGCCCTGGTCAGGCCGATCGCGGTGAGGTCGGCCTCGGCCAGTGCCTGCGGGGTGGGGAACAGATGCGTATGCACCTCGCTGCGCAGGGTGCCGGTCAGCGGTGCGCCGAGGGCCTGCGCCAGGCGTGCGGTGAAGGTGCGAGCCGCGGCCACGCTGACCTGCTGGCCGATCACCGCACGCATGGCGATCTCGAAGCCGTCCCAGCCGCTGGGGATGCGCAGCCCGGGGCGCTTGCGCAGCAGTGGGCGCAGGCGCGGATCCTCGCGCAGCGCATTGGCGATGACCTGCGGATCGGCATCGAGGTCGAACATGCGGCGCAGGCGTTCGACCACGGCCAGCATCCCGGTCGGGGCGATATTGCGCAGCTCCAGGCGCAGCGCGTGCTCGCCCTTGGGCCAGGCGCTGACGCGCAGCCATCCAGGCGATTGGGCCGGGCCGACCACGCGCGCATACGAGACCGCGTCGACGTGCTCCACGCCCGGCAATGCGCGTCCGCGCAGGAAATCCAGCATCGCGGGGAAGTCGTAGGGCGGGCGATAACCCAGGCGCAGGACCAGCATCTCGCCGGCCGCTTCACGCGGCTCACGCTTGCGCAGGTCGCGCGGCGCCATCCGGTAGGTGTCCTTGAACACCGTGTTGAAGCGCCGCAGGCTGCCGAATCCCGCGGCCATGGCCACGTCGGTCACCGGCAGAGGGGTCTCGGTCAGCAGTTGCTTGGCGAACAGCAGCCGGCGGGTGGCATGCACGCCGATCGGCGAGGTGCCCAGGCGATCGGTGAACAGGCGCCGCAGCTGGCGTTCGCCCACGTCCACCCGTGCGGCCAGGGCGGCCAGCGGCTGGTCGGTGAGCGCGCCGGCATCGATGAGTTGCAGGGCGCGGGCCACCACGTCATCGCCGCGCCGCCACGTGCCGTTGCCCGCGGCCAGTTCCGGCCGGCAGCGCAGGCAGGGCCGGAAACCTGCAGCTTCGGCGGCCGAGGCCGCAGCGTAATAAGTGACGTTTTCCGCCTTCGGGGCCGGCGCCGGGCAGACCGGCCGGCAATAGATGCCGGTGCTGGAGACCGCGGTGAAGAACAGGCCGTCAAAGCGCGCGTCGCGGCTGAGGCGGGCCTGCTCGCAGGTGCGGTGGTCGGGCAGGGGCGGTGAGGACATGCGGCGCAGGCTAGCACCGGGGCGGCGAGGCGACTGGCCGCTTTCGGACATCAATGCGGGGCGGCGGCGGACGCCTCCAGGGCGGCTTCCAGCGGCGCCAGGGTCCCGTCGTTTTGCTCCGGTGGTACCTGCAGCAGATGTGCCAGCAGCGGATAGACATCGACGTTGTCCAACGCCGGCAGCACCGTCCCGGCGCGGAAGGCCGGGCCATGCGCGATGAAGATCGCATGCATCGAGGTCAGCGCCGGATCGTAGCCATGCGAACCGCGTGCGTGACCGAGCTGGCGGCGCGCGTTGGCCTGTGCGGCGGGCAGCGCGTCCCAGCCTTCGTCCATCTGGCAGACGATCGGCGGGATCCGCGCGTTGGTGCCGTATTGCCAGCGTGCGGGCAGTTCGCCCTTGCGCCAGCAGGCGTAGTGATCGTGGCGACCGAGCAGGCGCTTGGCCACGGTGGTCTCGAAGCCCGGATTGGGCGCCACGCCCACGACCTGGCCGACCGAGACCACGGCGGCTTCCTGCAGGGTGACCATGTCTTCGACCGCCAGCACGCGCTCGGGCGTGACCTGGGCCATGCCGTGGTCGGAAACGATCACGATGTTGGTGCGTTCCAGCTGGCCGTGCGTGGCCAGGGTGTCGAGCAGTTCGCCGACGGCGGTATCCACGCGATGCAGCGCCTCGCGCACCTCGGTCGAATCGGGGCCATGGGCGTGGCCTTCCTCGTCCACGTCCTCCATGTACAACGCGGCCAGCGCCGGGCGCTGATCCATCGGTCCGGTCAGCCAGCCGGCAACCTCGGCAGCGCGGACGGCGGCGGGGATCTTGGGGTCGAACAGGCGGTACTGGGTGGGGCGCACGCCCTTGATCGGCGCCGCGCTGCCGGGCCAGGCCCACACGGCGGTCTTCAACCCGTGCTGTTCGGCGGTGACCCAGATCGGCGTGGCCTCGCTCCACCAGCGGCTGTCGCCGGTGGCGTCGGTGTCGGAGACCTTGAAATCGCCAAGGCCTTCATCGCGCATCGAGTTGTGGATCACTCCGTGATGGTCCGGGCGCTGCCCGGTCACCAGCGTGTAGTGATTGGGGAAGGTCAGCGCCGGGTAGGACGGATTCATCCACTGTGCGCGCACGCCGGCGGCGGCCAAGGCGTCCAGGTGGGGCGTGTCGCCACGGCCCAGGTAGCTGGCACGCAATGCATCGATGGAGATCAGCAGGACCGGCGCGGGCGCGGGGGCAGGGCGGGCGGCAGGCGCGATGGCGGGGACGGAGTGATCGGTGGCGCAGGCGGACAACAGCAACAGGCTGGACAGCCATGCGGCCCGGATCGTGGACAGGCGCATGCAGTGAAAACAGGTGGCGGGAAGTGAATCGAGCTTGGCAGAAAGCCATGACGCCTGCATGGCGCGGTTGCCGCTTCCACGGCATCTGCCTGCCGAAGACTGACGCCTGCCGGAGGCAGGCGTCAGTCTTCCAGCGCCAGCACCCGGATCTCGACCTCGCCTTCGATCGTCACGACCTGGCCGGGGCGGATCTTGGCGGTCTTGCGCAGTTCCTGCGCGCCGTCCACAAAGACCACGCCGCTGGCGACGACCTGCTTGCCCATGCCGCCGCTGTCCACCAGGCCGCACAGTTTGAGCAGGATGTGGAGTTCGACGTACTCGCCGTCGAGATCGAATTCAAGGATCTGCATGGACCGTTGCACAGGAAGTCGGACTCGGAAGTATCTCTCTTTCGGCGCGCTGGCTGGCCTTTTCGTGATTGGGGTCATTCGCGTGCGAATCGTTCCAGCTCATCCAGCAGGGTCTGTGCCCTGCGCAGGCTGCCGCCGATGACGCTGTCCTGCATGGCCTTGGCCAATCGCGGCCGCTTGGGGCTGCGCGACCAATGGTGGAACCACCATGTGCCGAGCAGACCCGAGATTCCGATGCCCATGCCGATCCAGACCAGGGACGGTGCCCGTGCGTAGAGATCCACATTGGCCAGGCCGGAAAGGGTCATGAGCAGCGGGACCCACAGAAACCACCATGGCAGGCCCACGATCATGCCGTTGACGATGTAGAGCCGTCGCAGCCTCCCCAGTTGCTCTTGGATTTCCAGCACCGGTGTGGCGTAGTCGATGCCGTGGATCCTGCCGAGCGTGCTGCCTGCCAGCACGGTGGCGGCCAGGCCATAGATGTGCACGGTGATGCCTGCCAGCAGGGTAGACAGCGGCAGTGTTGCACCAGGCAACCCGGCGTGATGCCAAAGCAGGCCCGCCAGCAGCATGAAGGGCACGCCAGCCAGCAGGATCTGCAGGATCTGTCCCCAGAAAAGCGGACGCAGGCTGGCCCGTGTTTTGTCCAGGTGGCGTTCTCGGAGTGCATGCAGTTGCAGGGTGTTGCTTCGTTCCAGCTGCTGGCCCAGCAACTGCCAGGTCGATTTCATTTGATCGGTTTCCATTGAAGGATCTCCCGTGGAAAGTCAGAGTTCGTTGCGGATGCGCTGCTTGAGGCGGTTGATCTTGGTGGCCACGTTGGTTTCGGAGATGCCCAGGATTTCGGCCATCTCGCGGTACGGGCGGTCTTCCAGGTAGAGCACCAGCAGGGCGCGATCCAGCGGCGGCTGCTGGGCGATGAACTGCCGCAGCAGGCGCAGCTGCTGGTCGGTTTCCGGGTTGCCGGGGTTGGGATCGGCCAGGTCGTGCAGGTCTTCGTCCAGCGGGACGGCATGGCGCTGGCGCTGGGCTTGGCCGCGGACCTGGGAAATGGCCACGTTCAGCGCAATTCGGTACATCCAGGTGGAAAAACTGCGACTGGCATCGAAACGCGGAAACGCCCGCCACAACTGGGCGGCGATCTCCTGGGCCAGTTCGGCGCGGTCTTCCGGATGGAAGGCATAGCTGGCGGCCACTTTCAGCACGATCCCGCGGTGGGTTTCCAGCAGGGACTGGAACTGGCTGCGGGCATCAAGGTCCATCAAGGCGGTCTGTTCCATCTGCGTGCGGTTCCGATTGTGCGGCTCGTGGAAGTGATTCGCCGCACTGCGCGGTTTGTCACACCGGGCCGTGAAATCGCCATCCGAATGAACCTGCGGTTGCGCCAAACCACCGTTTCTGCAAGGTTTTTCGGCAGAGTGGCCTGTCAGGGCGCACAATAGGCGGCCATATACGCTGTCAGAGTTGCATCATGTCTTCCGAAATTGCCGCACCCGCGGTGTCGTTCTCCGAACTCGGCCTGTCCGCCCCGGTCCAGGCTGCCCTGGCCGCTGTCGGCTACGAGTCGCCGTCCCCCATCCAGGCCGCCACCATCCCGGCCCTGCTGGCAGGACGCGACGTGCTGGGCACCGCGCAGACCGGAACCGGCAAGACCGCAGCCTTCGCGCTGCCGGTGCTCTCCAACCTGGCCATGCCCGCCGGCAAGCCGCAGGCACTGGTCCTGGCGCCGACGCGCGAGCTGGCCATCCAGGTCGCCGAGGCCTTCCACAAGTACGCCGCCTCGATCCCCGGTTTCCACGTCCTGCCGATCTACGGCGGCCAGAGCTACTACCCGCAGTTGCAGGCGCTCAAGCGCGGCGTGCACGTGGTCGTCGGGACCCCCGGCCGGGTGATCGACCACCTTGAGCGCGGTTCGCTGGACCTGTCCGGCCTGACCACGCTGGTGCTGGACGAAGCCGACGAGATGCTGCGCATGGGCTTCATCGACGACGTCGAGACCGTGCTCAAGAAGACCCCGGAAACGCGCCAGGTGGCGTTGTTCTCGGCGACGATGCCGCCGGCCATCCGGCGCATCGCCCAGACCTACCTGAAAGACCCGGCCGAGGTGAACATCGCGGCCAAGACCACGACCTCGGCCAACATCACCCAGCGCTACTGGTTCGTCTCGGGCCTGCACAAGCTGGACGCGCTGACCCGCATCCTGGAAGCCGAGCCGTTCGACGGCATGATCATCTTCGCCCGCACCAAGGCGGCCACCGAAGAACTCGCCCAGAAACTGCAGGCCCGTGGCCTGGCCGCCGCCGCCATCAACGGCGACATGCAGCAGGCCGCGCGCGAGAAGACCATTGCCCAGCTCAAGGACGGCAAGCTGGACATCCTGGTCGCCACCGACGTGGCCGCCCGTGGACTGGACGTGGAGCGCGTCAGTCATGTGCTGAACTACGACATTCCCTACGACACCGAGAGCTACGTGCATCGCATCGGCCGCACGGGCCGCGCCGGTCGCAGTGGCGACGCGATCCTGTTTGTCACCCCGCGCGAGAAGTCGATGCTGCGCGCGATCGAGCGGGCCACCCGCCAGCCGATCACCGAGATGCAGCTGCCCAGCGTCGAGGACGTCAACGACCGTCGCGTCAACAAGTTCCTGGCTCGCATCACCGACACGTTGGCCGCTGGCAAGTCGGGCGAATACCGCGCACTGATCGAGCGCTACGAGCGCGAGAACAACGTGCCGGCCGTGGACATCGCCGCCGCCCTGGCCCAGCTGGCCCAGGGCGACACGCCGCTGTTGCTGTCGGCCGCACGCAGCCAGCCGCGCACCGAGTCGCAGGGCGAGCGCGCCCCGCGCACCGATCGCCCACGCTACGAGGGCGAACGCAGCGGCCCGTTCGGCGCCGCGCCGCCGCGTGCAGAGCGCAGCGAACGTCCGCGCGCCGAGCGCCCGGTCCGCAGCGAGCTGCAGCCTGGCGATGATGCAATCCCGGCCGCGGCCGAGCGTCCGCGCCGCGCACCGTCGGCCCCGGCTGGCGAAGCCGAAGTGGGCATGGAGCGTTACCGGATCGAAGTGGGCCACACCCACGGTGTCAAGCCGGCCAATATCGTGGGCGCCATCGCCAACGAGGCGGGGCTGGAAAGCCGCTACATCGGTCGCATCGACATTCAGGACGACCACTCGGTCCTGGACCTGCCCGAGGGCATGCCGCGCGACCTGCTGATGCACCTGAAGAAGGTCTGGGTGTCCGGCCAGCAGCTTCGCATCCACAAGGTGGGCGAGGACGACGGCGACGGTGCACCGCGCAAGTTCAAGCCGGCCGGTGCCCGCACCGACGCGCGCCCGCCGCGCAGCTTCAAGCCGGGCCCGAAGGGTCCGTCCAAGCCGCACCGCAAGGGTCCGCCGCGCGATTGATCCGCGGCGCTGCCGATGTGAGACGACAGGCCCGCGCATGCGGGCCTGTCTTTTTCCCGGCCAACCCGTTGTCCCGGCCGGCACGCCCCTTTCCGTCCAAGGCCTCCATCAAACCAGGCGTCCAGCGCGCCGCTGCCCGATAATGTCCCCATGACCGACAGTGACCACGCTTCGACCGCCATCCGCCTCAACAAGCACATCGCCGAGACCGGCTATTGCTCGCGTCGCGAGGCCGATCGCCTGATCGGCGAACGCCGGGTCACCGTCAACGGACATCCGGCGGGCACCGGCGCAGTGGTGGGCGCCGGCGACGTCGTCCTGGTCGATGGCCAGCCGCTGCGCGCACGCGCCACGATCAGGACCAGCGGGCGCAAGCACGTGTACATCGCGCTCAACAAGCCGGTCGGCGTGACCTGCACCACCGAGAGCACGGTCAGTGGCAACATCATCGAATTCATCGGCCACGAGCAGCGCATCTTCCCGATCGGGCGCCTGGACAAGGAATCCGAAGGCCTGATCCTGCTGACCAGCAACGGCGACATCGTCAACCAGATCCTGCGAGCGGAGAACCGCCACGAAAAGGAATACTTGGTCGAGGTCAACAAGCCGGTCACCGACGAGTTCCTGCGCGGCATGGCCAAGGGCGTGCGCGTCCACGACCAGATGACGCTGCCGTGCCGGACCTCACGCCTGGCCAAGTACGGCTTCCGCATCACCCTGACCCAAGGCCTGAACCGACAAATCCGCCTGATGTCGGCGGCGTTCGGTTACCGCGTGACCCAGCTGCGCCGGGTGCGGATCGACAACATCAAGCTGGGGCCACTCAAGGCAGGTCGGTGGCGCAACCTCACCGATGCCGAGCTGCGCGGCTTGTTGCCGAACATGCAGCATTGGTAGGAGCCGCTGTCTGGGGCGGGAGCAACTTTCTGCCGGGGCAGGAGCCGCTCCAGCGGCGCTGGGGATCCACCGTGGAAGCCATCGCCACTAAAGCGGGTTCACCAAGACGGCGGCTGCCACGGGGATTGAACGCTTGCGTCCCAGGAGACTCGTCGCCCGAGTGAACGAGGCGCACCCGAGGGCCATGCCGGTAAAGTCCCGGGTGCGGCCTGCGGCCTTACCTCGGCGACACGCTCCCGTGTCGCCTCCAAGCGCGGGCAGGCCTCAGTCGGCGATGCCCTTGGCTTCTGAGGTCGCCAGCAGCTCGGGATGCGCCACCGGCCGGCGCCGGCTGAAGAGCGGATGGGCGAAGACCGCCAGCAGGATGATCGCCACGCCCAGATAGAACTGCGGGGTGAGTTCGCGCTGTTCGCCGAGCAGGGCGATGGCCAGGACGATGGCGTAGACCGGTTCCAGGTTGGTGGCCAGCTGCATGCCATAGGCACTGACGTGGCGCAGCGCGGCCAGCGCCATCGCAAACGGCAGCAGTGTGCAGGCCAGCGACAGCACCAGCAGCAGCGCGCCATCGTGAGGGGTGGGTAGCACCAGAAGATCGCCACCGAAGCCGGGCACCAGGGCCATCAGGGGTGCAAGCGCGGTCAGCAGCAAGGTGCCGGCGCCGAGCTCCAGCGCGGTGACGGTGAGGGGCTCGCCCCCTTCGACCAAGCGTTTGTTGAGCGAACCGAACACCGCCACCAGCAGCGCCGACAGCGCGCCCACCGCGATTCCGGCGCGCATCTCGTGCGGTACGCCGCCGACCACCAGGGCCACGCCCGGCAGGGTGGCCAGCCCGAACAGCAGTTCGCGCAGGTCGAACGCGCGCTTGGCGATCCAAGGCTCCATGACCGCCGTGAACACCGGTGCCAGTGCGATGCAGGTGGCGGCCACCGACGCATTGGCCAGCTTGATCGCGCCGTAGAAGGTCAACCAGTGCAGCGAGA
The DNA here is from genome assembly GCA_044235875.1 of Pseudoxanthomonas sp. Taxonomy (GTDB): domain Bacteria; phylum Pseudomonadota; class Gammaproteobacteria; order Xanthomonadales; family Xanthomonadaceae; genus Pseudoxanthomonas_A. The sequence continues at coordinate 18,825 of JBIIHJ010000008.1, read as the reverse complement.
CCAGCGCGCCGATGCCGGCGTAGGCCCAGCGTCGCCGCGCCGGCATCGTGCGCAGTCCGCGCCACACCGTGGGCAGCAACGCCAGTGCCACGACCACCAGCAGCATTCGCCACCACACCAGGGGCAGCGCGGGCAGGGTGATCAGCTTGCCCAGGATGGCGGTGAAGCCCCACAGCAGCACGCAGAAATGGACCTGGAGGTGGGCTTTGGCGGGGACATGGGGGCGCATCGTCGGCATTATCGCCGGGCACGGACGCGACGTACCATGCGCAAAGCCGTGGAGGACGCAAACGCATGTCGATCGACGCAAGTCGAAGGGTTTCCACACCCGCGCGCATCGCCGCCACGGTCGTCGCGCTGGTGTCTGCGCTGGCCGTGGTCCTGCAGTACGCGCTGATCCTGGTCGCGCCGGACAATGGCGGCGCGTTGGCGGCCACGGTGCGCTTCTTCAGCTACTTCACCATCCTCAGCAATCTGGGCGTGATCGCGGTCTGCGGGGCGGCGGCGCTGCGGCGCGGCGCGTGGTGGCAAAGCCCACGCGCGCGCGGCGCCGTCGCGCTCGCCATCGGCGTCACCGGGCTGGTCTATGTCGCCGTCCTTGTCGCGCTGTGGCAGCCGCAGGGCCTGCAGTGGTGGGTCGACAACGCCTTGCATCGGGTCGTGCCGGTGCTGTACGTGGCGTGGTGGGCGCTGGGCGTGACGCATGGCCGGCTGGGTTGGCGTGATGCGCTGTGGTGGCTGCTGTTTCCGCTGGGCTACGTGGCCTGGGTGTTCGTGCGCGGGCGTGTCGCGCACGAGTATCCGTACCCGTTCCTCGACCTGGCGCTGCACGGCGTCGACGGCGTGGTCGGCAACGCCCTGCTGGTGACCCTGGTATTCGTGGTGGTCGGCACGCTGCTGGTCTGGGTGGACCGCCTGCTGGGCCGGCGCGGGCGTTAGCGCTGCAGGCGCTCCAGCAGCGCCATCGCCGCGGCTGGGTTGCGTTCCTTGGCCGCGGAAATGAAGAACACGAAGACCTCGCGCGGCTGCTTCGGCGCCGGCGTCGGACCGACATGCGGCAGCTCCTCCGGATCGCCACCTTCGCGCCAAGCCTTGGCGCGCCTGGCCCAGGCATCGAGTTCGGTACCTGGATACCCGTGCGGCTCGCTGCTGCGGCTGGCCATCAGGCGCGCATAAACGAAGTCGCTGGTGATGTCGGCAAAGGACGGGTACGCGTCCGATTCGGAAAACACCGTGCCCATGCCGTGCGTGCGCGCAAGCGCCAGAAAATCCGGGGTGATGAAGGCCGGGTCGCGCACGTCCAGCACATGGCGCAGGGCGTGCTTTCCGGTTTTCTTGGGCAGCACTTCCAGGAACCTGGCGAAATCGTCGCCATCGAGGGTGCGGCCCGATTCGAACTGCCACACCAACGGCCCCAGCTTGTCGCCCAGCTCGGCGATGCCGCCGATGAAGTCCTCCACCTGTGCGCGCGTGCCGGCCAGCTTGCGCGACTGGGTGATGCGCTTGGGCGCCTTGGCCGAGAACACGAAGCCCTCGGGCGTGGCGTCGCGCCACTTGGCGTAAGTGGCTGGCTGCTGGGTGCCGTAGTAGGTGCCGTTGATCTCGATGGCGGTGACGTGGCGGCTGGCGTAGTCCAGCTCCAGGCGCTGGACCAGGCCGGCCGGATAGAAGTTGTCGCGCCACGGTGCAAACACCCAGCCACCGATGCCCACGCGGATGCCGTGCGCGTTGCCCGGATCTGCCGGAGCGAATAGATCCTCTGCCGGCGACGTTGCCGGTGCGCGGGGAGAACGGGCCATGGGACCTCCTGAGACTCAGAATCGCGGTGGCGCAGCTTAAGGGGTTGCCATCGCAGTCCACGCGACAGCCCTTCACGGCGGTCTTCACGCCAATTTCAGTACTCGCGGGTTCATGATTGACCTGAACCATCACCCACTGGTATCCCCTATGTCCAAAGCAGGATGGCTGTTGCTGGCAGCTGCAGCGTGCGGTAGCGCCCAAGCGGCCGAATCTGATGAATGCCCGACGCGGACAGATCTGCCGCCCACGGTCAATTTCCGCGTCGACAACGATCTGTTTGGCGGCGCCCAGCAGGACGAGGGCTATACCAACGGCGTGCAGCTCACGCTGGTCTCGCCCAACCTGAAGGACTACACCGACGACCCCTGCCTGCCGCGGATGGCGCGGTTCATCAACCGCTACCTGGGCGCGATCCAGCCTGAAGGCTTCGATCAGCAGAACATGGTGTTCACCCTCAACCAGGGCATCTACACCCCCAAGGATTTCGCCCGCACCGACGTGATCCAGGACGACCGCCCGTATGCTGCCGTGCTGACGGTCGGCTTCGGCTACAACGCGCGCAAGGGCAATAGCCTTCGTACCACCCAGCTCAAGCTGGGCTGGGTGGGGCCATCGGCGCGTGGCAAGGAAGTGCAGAATGCGGTGCACAAGGTGTTGGGCGATGACGAGTTCGAGGGCTGGGACAACCAGCTGCGCGACGAGCCGGTGGTCATGCTGCAGCACGAGCGCATGAACCGATTCGCCTGGGGCAAGGGCAAGTGGACCTGGGATGCGATCACCCATTACGGCGGCGCGCTCGGCAACCTCCAGACCTACGTCAACGGTGGCGCCGAGATGCGCTTCGGCCGCTACCTCCCCGACGATTTCGGCAGCACGCCGCTGCGCCCGGCCGGCGAGAACACCGCGCCCAGCAGCCAGACCCGTGCCGGTGGCGTGTTCCGCTTCCATGGCTTCATCACCAGCGACGTGCGCTGGGTCGGCCGCGACATCACCCTGGACGGCAACACCTGGAAGGACAGCCACAGCGTGGACAAGCGCCGCTACGTCGGTTATGTCGGCTACGGCGTGGCGGCGATGAAGGGGCGCTGGAAGTTTGCCCTGGCCCGCTACTATTCGACCCGCGAATTCGACGGCCAGGACGAGCCGCCGGTGTTCGGCAGCTTCACCATCAGCCGGGCCCTTTGAGGCCTCGGGAGATCCGTGCCATGTCGATCAAATGGACCACGCCGGACCTGTGCGACGCCCATCCCGAGGTGGGCGTGGCCGAGCCGCTGTTCCGGGATTTCGGCGGGAAATCAACCTTCGCCGGCCGGATCGTCACGGTCCGCTGCATGGAGGACAACTCGCGCGTGCGCGAGCAGGTCGAAGGCGAGGGCACCGGCAAGGTGCTGGTGGTCGATGGCGGTGGATCGCTGCGGCATGCGTTGCTGGGCGACATCCTGGCCGAGAAAGCCGTCGCCAATGGCTGGGCCGGGATCGTGATCAACGGCGGCGTGCGTGATGTCGAAGTGCTGGCCAACCTGCCGCTGGGGATCAAGGCACTGGCGGCCACGCCCATGAAGACCGACAAGCGTGGCCTGGGCGATGTGGATGTGCCGGTGCGCTTTGCCGGCGTGTCCTTTGTGCCGGGCCACTGGCTTTACGCCGATGCCAATGGCGTGCTCGTCGCCGAAACCGAGCTCACCCTGCGGGCCTGAAGGTCCTTGGCGCGTGTGGCGAGCTGCCAGACGCGATGAGGTCTTACCGGAAAGTTCCATCGCCGCTGAAGCGGTTCCCCCAATGCGTGCGGACATGACGCCGACAGCGCGATGAGATACTGCGACTTTCCGCTGTGCCTCGTGCCCGCATGATCTTCCGTTGGTTTGAAACCCTCATCGATGTCTTCGACCGCCCCGACACGGGCGCGCCGCCGGACCGGCTTGGGCGTTTCTATCTGTATTACCTGCGCCGCGGTGGCTGGGTGCTGGCCGCGATGTGCTTGGTGGGCTTTGCAGTGGCGCTGGTGGAAGTGGCGCTGTTCGACTTCCTAGGCAAGCTGGTGGACCTGGCCAAGGCCGAGGATGCGGCCGGCTTCTTCGAACGCCATGGTCCACAACTGCTGGGCATGGCCGCCATCGCGCTGCTGCTGCGGCCGGTGTTGATGGCGCTGGGCGACCTGCTGATGCACCAGTCGGTGACACCGGCGCTGACCGCGCGCATCCGCTGGCAGCAGCATCGGCACGTGGTGCGGCAGAGCCTGGCGTTCTTCCAGAATGATTATGCCGGCCGCATCGCAAACCGGATCATGCAGACCGGCGCATCCCTGCGCGAATCGGCCACGCAGATCGTCGATGCACTGTGGTACGTGGCCGTGTACACGGGCAGCGCGCTGTTCCTGTTCGCCCAGGCCGATTGGCGGCTGATGCTGCCGCTGATCGGTTGGATGCTGTCCTACGTGGGTGCGCTGGCTTATTTCGTGCCGCGCGTGCGGCTGCGCTCCTGGCAGGCCTCGCAGTCCAAGTCGCGGCTGATGGGGCGCATCGTGGATGGCTACACCAACATCGCCACGCTCAAGCTGTTCCCGCATCCGCAGCGCGAGGACGACTACGTGTCCGAGGCCGTGCGCGAGAACCTGGACAAGGTGCGGCGCATGACCCGTACCACCACGGCCATGGATGTGACCATCGCCGTACTCAACGGCCTGATGATCACCGGCACTGCCGCGCTGGGCCTGTGGCTGTGGCAGCGCGGGTCGATCACGGTGGGCGCCATCGCGCTGTCGACCGGGCTGGTGATCCGTATCGAGAACATGTCCGGCTGGATCATGTGGGTGGTCAACGGCCTGTTCGAGGACATCGGCACGGTCCAGGACGGGATGGAAACGGTCGCCCATCCGCATACGGTCACCGACGTCCCCAATGCGCCGGCGTTGCAGGTGCGGCAGGGCGAAGTACGCTTCGAGGACATCCATTTCCATTACGGCAAGCAGGGTGGGGTGATCGCCGGGCTGAACCTGGTCGTGCGGCCGGGCGAGAAGATTGGCCTGGTCGGTCCCTCCGGCGCCGGCAAGTCGACCCTGGTCAACGTGCTGCTGCGCCTGTACGACCTGGAAGCGGGGCGGATCCTGGTCGACGGCCAGGACATCGCCGGCGTCACCCAGGACAGCCTGCGCGGCCAGATCGGCGTGGTCACCCAGGACACCTCGCTGCTGCACCGCTCGATCCTGGACAACCTGCGCTACGGGCGGCCCGAGGCCGACATGAATCAGATCACCGCAGCGATCGCGCAGGCCCGGGCAGGCGGCTTCATCGACACGCTCGTCGACAGCGACGGACGGATCGGGCTGGACGCGCATGTGGGCGAACGCGGGGTCAAGCTCTCCGGCGGCCAGCGCCAGCGCATCGCCATCGCCCGGGTGCTGCTGAAAAATGCCCCGATCCTGCTGCTTGACGAGGCGACCTCGGCGCTGGATTCGGAAGTGGAAGCGGCCATCCAGGACAGCCTGGACACCCTGATGCACGGCAAGACCGTCATCGCCATCGCCCACCGGCTGTCCACCATCGCCCGGATGGACCGGCTGGTGGTCATGGACGCGGGTCGCATCGTCGAAACCGGCACCCACGCCGAGCTGGTCGCGCTTGACGGGCTTTATGCGCGCCTGTGGCGACGGCAGACCGGCGGTTTCGTCGCCGCCGACAGTCCGGGTGACCGATGAAGGTTGTGCTTCGGATGTCGCCTAGTGGCGATCGGTCGCGCGGCTTGCAAGTGCGGTCAATTCAGTGATCATGCGTACCCAGGGGCTGGTCACCGCCACACGCGGCCCAGACGTCGTTGAAGTAGAGGGAAACACGCAGCGATGCTGATCGAGGAACGCGAGATGCGGGTCGCTGAATTGCGGCCCGGGATGTACGTCAGTCGGCTGGACCGTGATTGGATCGGTACGCCCTATCTGCTGCAGGGCTTCCTGGTGGAGACTCAGGACGACATCGCCCAGCTGGCGCAGTATTGCAAGACCGTTATGGTGGATGTCGGCAAGAGCGACAGTTTCGTGCGTGGTGCGCTGACCCAGCCGGTTGCGGCGACGGGGTACGAGGTGCCCAGGCTGTCGGCCATCGGCGCCAACCCACGTCCGGTCCTGGCCCGCATCGAGGACGAAGTGCCGCGCGCCGGCGCGGCGCTGGACAATGCCCACCGCGCCGCCCACGAAATTGTCCTGCAACTGCGCGATGGCGGACGCCTGGACGAACAACTGGTTGGCGAGGCCGTCGCCCCGGTGGTGGACAGCATCGTGCGCAATCCCGACGCGTTCTTCTGGCTGGAGACCCTGCGCCAGCACGATGGCTACCTTTATAGCCATGCGGTGAACTGCTGCGGCTTCATGGCCACCTTCGGCCGGCATCTGGGCTTTCCTGACGAAGCGCTCCGCGACCTGGCCACGGCCGGGCTTTTGCTGGACATCGGCAAGACCGCGCTTCCCGAATCGTTGCTGGCGAGCACGTCGGCGCTGGACGAACGCCAGCGCGAGCTGGTGCGCAGCCACCTCCAGCACAGCGTGCGCCTGTATGACCAATCCGGCGCGGCCAACAGCCAGGTGCGCGGGATGATCCTGACCCACCACGAGCGGGAGGATGGCTCGGGCTATCCGGCCAAGCTCGTCGGCGACGAGATCCCTTTGTTTGGGCGCATCGCCGGCATCGTCGATTCCTATGACGCGATGACCAGCGACCGGCCTTATCGCGAGCCGCTGTCGCGCTACGAAGCGCTGCAGGCGCTCTACAAGCAGCGCGGCACGCTCTACCAGGCCGATCTGGTCGAACAGTTCGTGCAGTGCCTGGGCGCCTATCCGGTGGGCACCCTGGTCGAGCTTTCCACCGGCGAGGTGGCCATCGTGCTGGCGCAGAATCCGGTCCGGCGCCTGTTCCCGCGGGTGATGCTGCTGACCGACGCGGACAAGCAGCTGCGCGCGAGTTTCGAGCCGCTGGATCTACGCGACACCTGGGGCGCCTACGACACCCGCCAGGTCAGCATCCGCCGCGGCCTCAAGCCCGGGACCTATGGCCTGGATCCCAAGGAGCTTTATCTGTAGGTTGCGCCATCCTTGCCTGTCGGGCCGCCCGCGTTGCGGTCTTTCGGACTGGGCATGAAAGGCCGCTATCGGCCTTGCGCGGTCTGACGCCCGCCTTGGCGGGACAAGCGCTGCGGGCAGTCAGGTGCTGCAACACGCATCCCCATTCATCGTCTCCAGGACCCCTGCGACCTGCTCGGGCACCGGAGGCAGACCCCAATGCTGGCGCTGCGCGGTTGCGCGTGGCACGGTCGTACGCAGGAGGAGGCAGGCCATGCTCAATCGGGACGTATTGTTCGCCACCATCGCGCGGTTGATTCCGCCGCCACGTGTCAGCGGCGCGCTGATGATCGTGCGCATGCAGCGCATGCGCGAGTTCGAGGCGGTGTTTGGCTATACAGCCAGCGACGCGGTCGTGCACGCCTTCGAGGAGCGCCTGCACAACTGCCTGCGCGGGGTGGACGAAACCATCCGCATCGGCGAATGCGACTATGCCGTGATCCTGCCCGGCCTGCGCGACCGCAATCACGCGACGTTGGCCGCGGCCAAGGTCGCGCGCGCGTTTCAGACACCGTTGGAAGGCGCGGGTCGTCCAACGCGGGTCATCGTCTCGGTGGGCGTGTGCATGGCCAGCGACGACCACTCGCCCGAGGTGCTGTGCCGCAACGCCGATGCTGCCTGCCTGCAGGCCCAGCACCAACCGGAGCGCCACGCCATCTTCAGTGGCCAGATCCAGGCCAATATCGGGTACGAGGATCTGCACCAGGCGATCACCAGCAACCGCCTGCAGGTCCATCTGCAGCCGATGTTCGCGCTGGAAAGCGGCGCACTGTGCGGCTTTGAATCCCTTGCACGCTGGCACGACCCGCGCTTCGGCTTCGTTCGGCCAGACCTGTTCGTCACCGCCGCCGAGCAGACCGGCCTGATCGACGGCCTGACCCGCTGGAGCATCAATGCAACGCTGCGCCACTGTGCTGCGACCTTCAAGGCGCATCCACACCTGCACTGCGGCATCAACATTTCGCCGATCGCGCTGACCGCTGGCGGCTTCGTCGACCAGATGGCCGCGGCGCTGCGGATCTGGGACATGGATCCGGCGCAGGTCATGCTGGAAGTGACCGAGACCGCGTTCGTCGACAACCCGCAGCTGATCGGCCAGGCATTGACCCGCCTGCGCGGGATGGGCATGAAGATCGCGGTGGACGATTTCGGCACCGGCTATTCGTCGCTGTCCTACTTCCGCCACTTCCACGTGGATGAACTGAAGATCGATCTCAGCTTCGTGCGCGACATGATGTCCAGTCCGCGCGTGGGACGGCTGGTTGAATCGATCATCAACATGGCCCACAGCCTGGAGGCCACGACCGTGGCCGAAGGCATCGAGGATTCGGCCACATGGAACCGTCTGCGCGAACTCGGCTGCGATATCGGCCAGGGTTATTACCCCGGCCGACCCGTACCGGCGGATGAAGCGCTGGCGCAGTTCGCGCCCTAGCGCAGCGCCGGCTACTGGATGGGCTGGTCCAGCATCAGCTCGCGTGCAAAGCGCACCGGCGGCGCGCCGTAGGACAGCAGCTGGTCGTGATAGGCCTTCAGGTTGAAGGCGTTGCCGAGCTTGGCCTGCACGGCCTTGCGCGTATCGAACTGCTCCTGCACGCCGACGAAATACGTCGGCAGCTGCGCGCTGCTGAGCTGCACGCGCACCCATTTGCCTTCGGCCTCGCTGGTCTGCTGGAAGGCGTCGTGCACCATCAGGTGCATGGCCTGCTCCTTGGTCCAGCCGTCCACGTGCACGCCCTGGTCCAGGATCGCGTTGGAGATGGTGCGCAGGTAGAACTTGAGCTGGGTCAGCTTGTAGAGCGGGTCATCGGCCTGATAGCCCTGCTCGGTCATCATGTGCTCGGTGTAGACCGCCCAGCCTTCGGCGAACAGGCCAGAACGCAACACCGCACGCAGGGGCGAGGGGAACTTGGCCGAGTGCCAGCCTTCCAGATAATGGCCGGGCGTGCCCTCGTGGATGGAGAGCAGCTTGATCATGCGGTTGTTGTATTCGCGCAGGAACGAATCGACCTGCCTGGCATCCCAGTCGTCGGGTATCGGCGAGACCGCGTAGAAGGTGTCCAGGTGCTTGTCCAGCGGGCCGGGCGAATCGCAGTACGCCACGGCCACGCCACGCTGGAACTCCGGCATCAGGATGATCTTGACCGGCGAATCGGGCAGGGTGACCAGATCCTTGGCACGCACGAACGCGGTCGACTCGGCCAGTGCGGCCTTGGCGGTGTCCACCACCTGGTCGCGCGCCGGCTTGTCGGCGTAGGTCAGCTCCAGTGCGGCCTCGATGCCGGTCTGCTGTTGGACATCGCTCGGTGTTTGCGGCAGCGCGGGTGCGCCCGGCCTGTCTTTGAGCACGGTGCGGGCGATGCCATACATCTCCTCGCGCACGCGCTTGATCTCGGCTTCGGCCCGCTCGCGGATTTCTTGCCGCGACAGCGCCGAAACCAGCGAGAATTTCAGTTTCTGGTCGTACTTCTCCGCGCCGATGCGGAAGCCACCCTTGGCGCCGGGCACCAGCGTGCCGTCGATCCAGGCCTGCTGCTCGTCGACGGCTTTCTTCAATGCCGCGGTCGCAGCGGCCAGGCGTTGCTGGTCGGCTTCAGACAGCGTCTTGGCGTGCGGCGTGATGAATTGATCGACCAGGCCCAGCACGCCCTTGTTCTGCCTGGAGACGGTCTGTGCATGGATCAACGGCACACGGGCCACGTCGAGGTTGGCCCGCTCCTGCGCATACAGCGCGGGGATCTTTTCCATGCGCGCGATCGCCGACTGCAGTCGCTGCGGCAGGGGCGCGAACTCGCGCGCCATGAGGCTATAGAGCGCGCCGCCGGCCAGGCCACTGTAGACCTGCGGATCCCAGGCCCAGGACTGCAGGGTCTGCTCGTCCCAGATGCCGCTCTGCAGCTGGTTGCGCAGGATCGCGGCATCGACCTGGTTTTCGCGCGACAGGCCATGCACATCGAGGGTGTCCAGTTCGGCCAGCATGGCCTGGTTGAACGTGAGCGTCTTCTTGCGTCCTTCGGCCGAGAGGTCATCGATGCGATCGTCGTAGCGGTGGTCGCCGATCTGCGTGGCCGAGATCGGCGAAAGCTGCATGAAGCCTTCAAGCGCGCGCTTGGACAGGTCGGCGAACTTCACATCGGCCTTGGCGGTGCCGGTCATGGCCGGTGCGGTGGCTGCATCCTTCCCGGCATCGGTCGGCGCCTGGGCCGGTTGGCAGGCGGCCAGGGAGGCAAGCAGGGCAGCGGCAAGCAGGCTATGGCGCATGGACGACATCCGGACAGTGGAAAGGCGCCGAGCATAGGCCATCGCGCCACGCCGCCCAATGCGGCGGTGACCTATCGAAGCGTTTCCATCGGGTCGGGCGTCGCGTCGTGTCCCGTCCCACAAGTTGTCATCGCGATGTCGATGGCGGGCGCTTCCAAGGCCGTCAGGCCAGATGCAGGGATGCAGGCATCTGGGCATGCTGCTGGGCGAGCACCGCCTGTAGAGCGGTCCGCAACATGGTGGGCGCGACGTAGCGCCGGTGGACGGCATCGATGGTGCGCAGGTAGAAACGGCCGAACAGGTTGCGGCAATGGACCTGCGTACCGAAGACCACTTCGACCTGTGTGTGGTCGACGATGCGCACGCACACGCAGGAGCGAAAGCGCAGATGGCGGTCATCGGCGCCCAGCAACACCGCGATGTCGCGGTTTCCGGGCAGGTTTGACTGCGCCAACACAGGATATTGGCCGGCAAATCGTTCCGGTGCCTCGCTCGCAAGCAGTGAGGACACCGGACAACCAAGCGGCGAGCGACGCAGCTGCAGCGGCCGCACCAGTTGGTTGCGTAGCCACATCAGCGCGCTCACACCATGGGCGGGATGTTGCAGGAAAGCGTCCAACAGGTCTGCCAGCAAGGCCTGCGCACCGCGTCGCGCCAGTGCGGGATCGTGCAGGCGCACGCGGTAAAGGTCGCGATGATGTGTCGTGGGGAGTGCCGACGCCAACAGTGCGGGTGTGTGATCGGGGGCCAGCGTCTCGACCCGGACCAAGGGAAGTCCCTGGCCGATGAAGCCGCGCATGCTGGCAGCAAAGGACAGGCGCGCGCGCAGGCGACCGATTACACGACGGGTCGCATCGCACAGGCGACGCGGCCAGGTGTTGGATGCCGCGCCAAGGGAAAGCGCGATCGTGTGGAAGTGCGCGCCGCGCCCTTCGTGCGTGGCGAGGATGTCCTGCACCGGTCGCGGCAGCAGCTCGGTCAGGCTGGCGATGGTGGCCTGTCCTTCCATGACCTGTGCTTGTAACTCGCAGGGAAGTGTTCCCCCCAGCTCGTTGCTGTGGCAGGACAGCGCGAAGAGCGCCGGATGCGACGATCCGCGTTGCAGCGGCAGGAACTGATGCCATGTGTTACCGCCGAAGCGGACGGTAAACAACGCATCCGGTGGGATCTCGACTTGGCGCAAGCCGGCGACAAAGGCCTGCGGATCGGCTGCCAGCGCTGCGTCCGGGATGTCGCAGAAGCGCAGCAGGGCACCGCTGCTGCCGGCGATGGCCGTGAAGATGCGATGCCCGGCGTGGCGGTGGAACGGATGGCCTCCGGCGCCGACGGTGAAGGAAAACAGCGAAGTGACTTCGCCCGCCGCCACGTCCGGGCTGGCCAGGCGCGCGGATGGTTCGTCCAGGTCGTCGTTGAACGTGGCGTGCCGCCGTTGCCGCGCGCTGGTGTCGGCGTGGAGCTGGTCACCTGCGCCGGGGCCAAGCTGGGTGAGCAGGGCGACATCGATCGGGAGGCCGCCGGGGCGGGAAGAAGGCAGGCGGATCTCGGGAAATCCTTGGGTTTGCATCGTGCGTGACATGTCTGCGGTTCCTTCTGACAGATCAGATGGGTTTGTTCGCCAACTTCCGTGATTCGCGGCGCAGCGGCCCTGCGGTGGGACAGATCTCGAACGCGAATCCGGTCAGGGTGTTGACCAGGTTGTCCGGGTTGAGCCGGTAGACGACGAACTGGCCGCGTCGTTCGCTGGACACCAGGTTGGCAGCCTGCAGCAGCGCCAAGTGCCGCGAGATGGCTGGGGCACTCATGGAAAACCGCTGGGCGATCTCGCCGGCGGAGAGCTCCTGCGCTGACAGGTACGCAAGGATTTCCCTTCGCGGACGCGAGGCCAATGCTTCGAAGATCTTATCGTTACTCATGTAGTCAATTAAGCAATTAACTAATATGTTAAGTCAATAGGTCTTCCAGAGCGACGTGCGGCCGAGCGCGCGGGTCGGGTTTCAGGCCTGCGTGCGGCCCAGCAATTCGTCGGGCAGGGTGGGCATCGGGGTGCGCTCGTCCTTGGCCTGGTCCTTGAGCCAATCCAAAAAGAGCCTGCCCGTCGGCGACAGCGTGCGATGGGTGGCGTGCACGGCGTAGTAGGCAAAGCGTGCGCGGATGGCAGGGCCGGGCAGGCGGACCAGTTCGTAGCGCTGCAGGTAGGGCGTGGCGATGTGCTTGCGGGCCAGCGCCGCGCCCAGGCCATAGACCGCCGCGCGCATCACGTCGGTGCTGTCGCTGAAGACATGTGCGGTCGGCAGCTGTGCGCCATGCACACCGGCATCGCGAAACCATTCGCGCCAGCCCTGCAGCCCCAGGTCCGAGAGGAGAGGCAGGCTGGTGATCTGTGCCGGGGTTGTCACCGCACGCACACCGGGCAGCGCGGGCGAAGCCACCGGAAACAGCGCGTCGTCCATCAAGTGATGCGATGTCACGCCGGGCCAGTGGCCGGTGCCGTAGCGGATGCCCAGGTCAGGGCCGTTGTCGTCGAAGCGCGCCAGGGCCGGGCTTGAGTCGAATTCCACGCGCACCTGTGGATGGGCGGCGCAGAAGCGCGGCAGTCGCGGAAGCAGCCAGCAATAAGCCAGCGAATGCAGCGTGGTCACCTTGAGCGGAACGACGTCGGCCTGCGGGTGCAGGGCGCCAGCCACCGCCGCCACATCGGCCAGCGCGGCCGTGGCGGCATCGGCGAGCTGGCGGCCCTCCGGGGTGAGCTTGACCCCGCGCGCATGGCGCTGGAACAGGCTCACGCCGAGCAGTGCTTCCAGCTTGCGCACGTGGTGGCTGACCGCACTGGCCGTCAGGTGCAGTTCCTCGGCGGCGTGGGCCAGGTTCTGGTGGCGCGCGGCGACGGCAAAGACACCAAGCGAGGGCAGCAGCGTCGGGCGCAATTGCATGTAGACACAAACCAGATTTGTGGGAGGGCTCGATACTACGCGCTTGTCGACAGGTCCCAAGTCGCTCAACCTGAATCTATGTTGCCATGGCCGAATCCGGCGAGCATCCGTGTCAATCCCGAGCGAGCATGCAGTCTGTTTTGTGGCTGGTGCCGCGCCCCTCCTCCAAGATCCGCCGACATGTCCCAGCTGAGTGCGCCCATCGCCCCCTGTCCACCCATCGCGGCCACGCGCGACTGGCGCACCCCGCTGGAGCTGACCGTGCTCGGCGCCATCTGGGGTTGCTCGTTCCTGTTCATGCGCATCGCCGCTGGTGAGTTTGGTGCCGCGGCCCTGGTCGAAGTGCGCCTGGCCCTGGGCGCGCTGGTGCTGGCGCCGTTCCTGTGGAAGGCGCGCGCGCAGTTCCCGCTCAAGCGCTGGCCGTTGCTGGCGTTGATCGGGCTGATCAATTCGGCGGTGCCATTCCTGCTGTTCGCATGGGCGGCGCAGCGTGCGCCGGCGGCGATCGGCGCGATCTGCAACGCGATGACGGTGTTGTTTGCCGCGCTGATCGCGTTCCTGTTCTTTGGCGAGAAGATCGGCGCACGTCGCGCGCTGGCGCTGCTGACCGGCTTTGTCGGGGTCGTGGTGCTGGCCACGGGCAAGGCCGGCGGTGCCAGTGTCGGTGGCGCGGTGCTGGCCGGCGCCTCGGCTGCGCTGCTTTACGGCGTGGGCGTGAACCTGGTGCGCAAGCACATGCAGGGCCTGCCGCCGGCGGCTGCGGCCGCAGCCACGCTGGGGAGCGCGTCCCTGTTGCTGGCGCCGTGGGCAGCCACGCACTGGCCGACCCATGCGGTGTCTGCGTCCGCCTGGGCCAGTGCCGGTGCGCTGGGCGTGGTCTGCACCGGCCTGGCGTTCCTGGTGTATTACCGGCTGATCCAGCGCGTCGGTGCGGCGACTGCGTCGACGGTGACCTATCTGGTGCCGCTGTTCGGCGCAGTGTTCGCCTGGGTGCTGCTGGGCGAGGCGGTCACCGGCGCGATGCTCATCGCCGGTGCCTTGATCCTGGGCAGCGTAGCGGTCAGCCAGCGCGCAAGAGGCTAGGAGTGAGGAGTGAGGAGTGATGAAAAGCGAGAGTGAGCACCGTTGCGCTCGCTCACTTCTCACTCCTCACCCACGCCCCCCCCTCAACGCACCGGCAGTGGCACGTTGCACAGGTCGATGTGCCCGGCGGGACGCTTGTAGAAATCGTCCACGCGGTTGCGCTTGGATTCGGCGACATCGCGGAAGGTCTGGCTGTCGGTGCGCAGCAGTTCCAGCGCGGTGCGCTCGTCCGCGGGCACTTCGCTGGCCAGGCGGATCGACTTGATCGGCGTGCGCAGCTTGGCGTCTTTATAGAAGCCCATCGGATCGGGCCCGCGCGGGATCACGCTCAGCAGCTCCATGCCTTTGACCACGCGCCCGACCACGGTGATGTTGTCGTCCAGCTGGCGCGGCGACTGGCCGATGGTCACGTACAGCTCGGCGCCAATGCTGCTGTCGTCGGCATTGTTGCGGCCCGCGCCCAGCGCGCCGTAGCAATGGGCCAGCCAGGCCTTGCCGGTGGCGCTGTCGCGCGCCGCGGGGAAGCCGTCGACGAAGCCGACTTCCTTCGCCCAGCCGTCGCGGTCTGGCAGCTTCTGGAAGTCCAGGCCCTTTGCACTGCGATGGAATTCGGCCGGCAGATGCGTCCGGGCCGTGCCCAGCGACTTGGCCTTGGCCGGATCTTCGCCATCGACATCGCCGAACTGCACCACGAAGTTGTCCTGCGATCGATAGATGCTGGTGCCGTCCCAGAAGTGCTCATGCGCCAAGGTGCTGATGTTGGCAACATGTTCGGGCGCGAACTGCGGGGCCAGTTCGATCACCACTCGCCCAGTGGCCAGCTCCAGGTACAGCGTGCGGCTTGGATCCAGCGTGCGCCAGTCGCTTTTGGGCGAGGCGTCCAGGATCTGCTGGCCGCTGCGGTAGGGCTTCCTGACCGGGTCGGCCGCGGTGGCGGCCATGGCCGGCAGCAGCGCGATCAGCAGGGCAGCGGTCAGGCGGGCTGGAACAGGCATGGGCGACTCGCAGGCAATGAGGGATCGCCCGATTCTGACCGGGCATTCCCGCCTGCGCCAGCCGTCGCGCCTCTTACTGGGCGACGAAGCGGATCGCCTGGCCGCCGCCGGGCGCCAGCTTCAAGGTCAGCGTCTCGGCGCTGGTGACCTGGCGCGTTTCGATCTTCACCGCTTCGGGATTCTTGGCCCAGTCGGCGTCATCGGCGTCGCGGTAGATCTGCGCGGTGTAGCGCTTGCCGGGGGTCAGGAAATCCAGCCTGGCCCGCAGCACGCGCGGCTGCGCGTTAGTGATCGATCCGAGAAACCAGTCCTCGGCGCCACGCTGCTTGCGCACGATCGTCACGTAGTCGCCGACCTCGCCGTTGAGCACGCGCGTGTCTTCCCAGTCCACGGCCACGTCTTCAATGAACTTGAACGGCGCCGGGTTGGCTTGGTAATTGTCCAGCAGATCTGCGGCCATCTGGATCGGGCTGTACAGCGTCACGTACAGCGCCAGCTGCTTGGCCAATGTGGTCGACACATGCGAGCCGGGTTTGGTCTGCATCCTGAAGATGCCCGGAGTGAAATCCATCGGCCCGGCCAGCAGGCGGGTGAACACCAGGTTGACTTCATGTTCCGGCGGGTTGCCGGGGTTGCCCCAGGCGTTGTATTCCATGCCGCGCGATCCCTCGCGCGAGACGAAGTTCGGATACGTGCGGCGCAGCCCGGTGTCCTTGACCGGCTCATGCGCGTCCACCGCGATATGGTGCCGGGCCGCGGCGCCCACCACGCGCTGGGCGTGGTTCACCATGTCCTGGCCTTCGTGCCAGCCGTAGTGGACCTGGCCATCGCGGCCGATGACCTTGGCCTGGCCGGCATCGGCGACGTAGCCGGTCTTGATCGCATCGATGCCGAGCTTTTCGTACAGAGTGAAGGCCTGCTCCATCTGGCTTTCGTAGTGCGCTGCGTTGCCTGAAGTCTCGTTGTGGCCGATCAGGTGGATGCCCTTGGACCTGGCATAGGCGGCCAGCCGGGGCAGGTCGTAATCGGGATAGGGCTTGCTGAAATCGAAGTCCTGGCCGTTGCCGAACCAGTCGCCATCCCAGCCGATGTTCCAGCCCTCCACCAGCACGCCGCCCAGGTGGTGCGCGGCGGCGAAATCGATGTGGCGCATGACGTTCTGCGTGGTGGCGCCGTGCTTGGTTCCGGACGCCCAGGTCTTCTTGTCCAGATGCATTTCCCACCAAACCCCGACGTACTTCATCGGCTTGAACCAGGACACATCGCCGAGCGTGTTGGGCGCGTTGAGGTTGAGGATCAGGCTGGATTCGACCAGGTCGCCGGCGCGTTGGCCCACCTGCAGCGTGCGCCACGGGGTGTTGAACGGCGCGCTGCGTTCGACCTTGGCGAAGGTGCCGCTGCCCGGCGTCAGCGCCGCCCGCAGTCGGCGCCCCTCGGTGCGCACCAGGTTCATACCCGAGTAGTCCATCAACGCCGCTTCATGGATGGACAGATGCAGGCCGTCTTCCGTGCGCAGGGTGATCGGGGTCTGTGAGACGCCGACCTGCTCAATGGGAGTGCGGTGGTACAGGTACTCCTCGCGGTTCCAGCCAAAGGCGTCGTTCCACCATGCGGTGGCCTCGTCGGCGATGTTGAACTCGGTCAGTTCCTCGGTGATCTTGATGTCTTTCAGCTGCGGCTGATCGGGGAATGCGTACCGGAAGCCGACGCCGTCGTCATACACGCGGAACACCACGTCAAAGCTGCGCCTGGGCGCGATCTTCTCGGTCAGGGTGACGCGCAGCTCGTTGTAGTGGTTGCGGATCAGGCGGCGCTCGCCCCAGGGCTGCTCCCAGGTCTCATCGAAGCTGCGCGTGGTGGGCGTGCCCAGGACCAGGTTGCGTTCGAACTTGGGCGCGTCGGCCAGGATGAAGCCCAGTCGCGAAGATGCGATGACCGGCTTGCCGTTGCGCAGCACCCGGTAGCTCGGCCGGCCGTCGGGATCGGTGTCGATCTGCACCGACAACACCTTGCCGGGCGAGGCGATCTGGACCGGCGCGGCCAACGCCACCAGCGGCGAACAGATCAGGACAAGCGCAGTGAACAGACGCAGCATGACGGGCGGCCCGGCGTGTGTGGACCGGCATGCTCACCCGCGAAGATCAGCGCGACAAGCCGCGTTGCGCTGTGAATACGTATGCAAGCGCCAGGTGCACCGGCAGCAACAGGGCGACCCAGGCGACATTGGCCTGCACGTTGAACGGAAACCAGTGCAGCATCCAGCCCAGCGCGGCCATGACCGCCACCACACGCAGCAGCCAGCGCGACCCCGCCTTCAAGGGACGTCCGCGCAGCGCCTGGACCGCAGCGGGCAACAGCAGCACGCACAGCGGATTGAGCAGCAGCAGGTTGCGGTTGGCCCAGCCAGCGATGTGGCCACTGCCCAACCAGATGAACAGCATCAGGGCGCCGGCCAGCGTGCACATGATCCAGAACAGCAACGCGGCGCCGGCCACCACGCGATGCTGCCGCGCGCCGATCCATGCCAGCGCCAATGCGAGCGCCACGCCGGCCAGCAGCCACGGCCACCACGGGCGCGCCACTTCCGGCGGCTCGGGCGCGATGCGGTGCGGCAGTAGCAGTTGGGTCTGCTGCACCAGCGGGCGGCCCTGCGTGTTCTTCACCTGGTTCAACGCATCGGCCAGGCGCATCGGCACGAAGGCCTCCTCCCAGCGCGAGAGTGGCTGGTCGGCGTACGGCCCGAACCCAAGATCGAAACCGATCCACATCCACCACGCCGGCGAAGCCAGTCGCACCGATTCGCTGCGATAGGTGTTGCCGCGCGAACGACCGGCCAGCTGCTTCTTCAGGGTGCCGCCCAGCGCGACATTGAGCGCATCGCGCACCTGGGTGGCGCAGTTGCTGTTGAAGTAGTCGTAGGGATAGCGCGCGTTTTCGGGGCGCGCGCGCCAGGCCAGCGAATCGGCCAGCGCCTGCGCCTGCTGCGCGGTCAGGTCCAGCCACTGGATCGACACGCCACGGCCTTCATCGCGATAGCTTTCCAGGTCCTGCTGCAGCGGCAGCGCGACCAGGTAATACAGCATCTTGCCGTCGATGAAACGGCCGACGAAGCCAGGCTCATCCGGATCGAAAAATCCGAAGTTGTAAGAGGTCGCCTGGCCGGTGTCGGCATCGGCCACCACCAGCGCGTCATGGCCGAAGCGTTCGAAGAACACTTCCCCCGGCTGCATCGTCATCACCCCGATGCGCGGCGCGGCCGTGGCCGCGCAGGCAAGCAGCGAAAGCAACAGCGCGCACAGGGCGCGCGCCAGCGGGCCAGAAAAACGTGACATCAACTGTCGGACAGCACGCCGACGTGGAAGGCGTGCACGCGACGCCCGTCGGCACGCGCCACCCGGAAGGCGAAGCGGCCCAGGGTGAGCTCCTCGCCGGTCTCGGGCAGGTGGCCGATCGCATCGGTCACCAGGCCGCCGACCGTGTCGTATTCGTCATCGGGGAAATCGGCGCCGAAGCGCGCGTTGAAATCCTCGATCGGGGTCAATGCATCGACCACGTACTGGCCATCGGCCTGCGCGGCGATCAGCGAGGCTTCGTCCTCGGCATCGTCGTGCTCGTCGTCGATCTCTCCGACGATCTGTTCCAGCACGTCCTC
>JBIIHJ010000007.1:0-32343 GCA_044235875.1 Pseudoxanthomonas sp. | reverse complement strand
CCAGGTGCCGGCAGGTCGGCCTTTCAGGCTGCGCGGCTGACCTGCACCGGCACCGACTTGTAGGTCGGCGTCCCGGATTGCGGATCGTGGCTGTCCAGCGGCACCAGGCAGTTGCCTTCGGGGTAGTACATCGCGGCGCATCCCGGCGGGATGTCGTAAGCCACCGCGGTGAAACCACGCACGGTATGTCCTTCGCCGCTGATGCCGGGCATGCGCGAAGCCACGTCGATCGCATCGCCCGATTCCAGTCCCATCGCCGCCAGATCATCGCGATTGAGGAAGACCACATCGCGCCGGCCGCGCACGCCGCGATAGCGGTCGTCCAGGCCATAGATCGTGGTGTTGTACTGATCGTGCGCGCGCAGCGTGGTCATGGTCAGCAGGCCCGGCGGCGTGGGTGCGTCCTCGGCCAGACCCGGGGTGACAAGGAAGTGCGCCTTCGCACCCGGCCCACCCCAGTCGCGTACCGACGCGCCCACCGGCAGGCGAAAGCCGCCCGGCACGCGGATGCGCCGGTTGTAGTCCTTGAAGATCGGGAACACCGCTTCGATGCCGTCGCGGATGCGGTCGTAGTCGTCGACCAGATGCTGCCAATCGACCTTGGTCTCCGGCAGCAAGGCCATCGCCATGCGCGCGACGATCGCCGGTTCGGACAACAGATGCTCCGATGCCGGCGTCAGGCCGCCCTGCGAGGCGTGCACCATCGACATCGAATCCTCCACCGTCACCGACTGCAGGCCGCCGGCCTGTTCGTCGCGTTCGGTGCGGCCCAAGCAGGGCAGCAACAGGGCTTCCTTGGCCGGGATCAGGTGCGAGCGGTTCGGCTTGGTGGCGATGTGCACGGCCAGATCCAGGGTCCGCAGCGCCGCGAAACACGCCTGCGGATCGGGCATGGCCACGGCCAGGTTGCCACCCAGCGAGACCAGCGCCTTGGAGCGTCCATCGCGGATCGCACGCAAGGCCTCGACCGCGTCATGACCATGGGTGAGCGGGGACTCGAATCCGTACGTCTTGCGGATGCCGTCGACCAGCGCCTGGTTCGGCTTTTCGGTGATGCCGACCGTGCGGTCGCCCTGCACGTTGGAATGCCCGCGGATCGGCGCGATGCCCGCGCCGGGGCGACCCATGTTGCCGCGCAGCAGCAACAGGTTCGCCATGAGATGCACGTTGTAGGTGCCGCCGCGATGCTGGGTCATGCCCATGCCGTAGCAGATGATGACGCGCTCGGCCTTCGCATAGATCTGCGCGGCCGCTTCGACATCGGCGCGTGACAGCCCCGACGCGCGCACGATGTCGTCCCAGCCTGTCGCTTCGATGTCGGCACGCAGCGCATCCAGGCCGTCGGTGTGCTCTTCAATGAAGGCACGATCCAGCAGCCCGACACCGCCGGCCGCGATGTCCGCCGCATCGGCCTCGAACAGCCACTTCATCATGCCCTTGAGCATCGCCGCGTCACCGCCGACCTTGACCTGGTAATAGGTCTGCGCGATCTGGGTGGCATGGTTGGTCAGCATCTCCGAAGGATGCTGGGGCGAGACGAAGCGCTCCAGTCCGCGCTCCTTCAACGGATTGACCGCCACGATCGGCACGCCGCGCTTGGCGATGGCGCGCAGCGTGGTGAGCATGCGTGGATGGTTGGTGCCGGGGTTGTGGCCAAAGCTGAAAAGCGCATCGCAGTGGTCGAAGTCCTCCAGCGTCACCGTGCCCTTGCCCACGCCGATAGACTGCGGCAAGCCCACGCTGGTGGCCTCGTGGCACATGTTGGAGCAGTCGGGGAAGTTGTTGGTGCCGTACTCGCGCACCATCAGCTGGTACAGGAACGCCGCCTCGTTGGACGCGCGTCCGGAGGTGTAGAACTCGGCCATGTCCGGGTGCGGCAGCGCGCGCAAGGCCACGCCGATCCGCTCAAACGCCTCGTCCCAGCTGACCGGCAGATAGCGATCGCTGGCATGGTCGTAGGCCATCGGATGGGTGAGTCGGCCGACGTCTTCCAGCTGGTGGTCGCTCCACGCCCACAGTTCGCTCAAGGTGTGCCGGGCGAAGAAATCGGGCGTGGCACGCTTGGTCGTGGCCTCCCAGCTCACCGCCTTGGCGCCGTTTTCGCAGAACTCGAAGGACGAGGTATCGGCCGGGTCGGGCCATGCGCAACCCGGGCAGTCGAAGCCGTGCGGCTGGTTGACCCGGCGCAGCGCCGAAGTCTCGCGGCCCACGCCCATCTGGTCCTTCAGTGCCTTGGCCACTGCCCGCAAGGCACCCCAGCCACCCGCCGGGCCGTCATAGTCCTGGACGCCGGGAATGTCGACTTCTTCCTGCCTGGAGGGGGACATGGGCGGACCTACAACGCGCGATGGAGACGCAGAATGCTGCCACAGGCCGGCACCGCCGGCTGTGGACGGGCGCCGAGGCGTCAGGCCGCGCTCATGCTCGCCGGCGCGGCGGCGCAATAGCGGTCGATGAAAGCCTGGTGCGGCGGCATCGCGTTGGCGCAGGCCTCGATGGTCTGCTCGACGCTGGCCATGTAGCGCCGCAGTTCGCCATCGGGCACCTGATCGACCAGCGGGTGGTAGCCGGATGGCACGATGCCCTGCCCCACCATCACCTGTACCCAGCTGATCTCGGCAAACATCTCGTCGCCATTGCGATAGAAGCGGCCACTGTCGCGGAACAGGTCCAGCGTGTCCTGCAGCTCCGATGGAATGGCCATCTCGCGGCACTGGCGCCAGAAGCTGGAATCGTCGCGTTCGGTGGCGTTGTAGTGCAGCACCAGGAAATCGCGGATGCGTTCGAATTCGAACGCCAGCCGGTCGTTGTAGCGCTGCACCAACACCGGACTGATGCCCTCGCGGGGGAAGAGCTCCAGCAGCTTGGAGATGCCCGACTGGATCAGGTGGATGCTGGTCGATTCCAGCGGCTCCATGAACCCGCTGGCCAGGCCGAGCGCGACCACGTTCTTGTTCCAGCAGACCTTGCGCCGGCCGGTGGTGAAGCGCAACGGACGCGGATCGCCCAGTGCCTTGCCATCCAGGTTGGCCAGCAGCTTGGCCGCGGCTTCGTCATCGCTGATGTGCGCGCTGGAATAGACATAGCCGTTGCCGGTGCGGTGCTGCAGGGGAATGCGCCATTGCCAGCCCGCTTCGCGCGCGGTGGCTCGGGTGTACGGCACGGGCGGGCCGACCTTCTCGCAGGGCACCGCCAGCGCACGGTCGCAAGGCAGCCAATGCGTGTAGTCGTGGTAGCCGGTCTGCAGGGTCTGTTCGATCAACAGGCCGCGGAAGCCGGAGCAGTCGATGAACAGGTCGCCGGCGATCACCTCGCCATGTTGCAGGCGGACGGACTGGACATCGCCGGATTCGGGATGCTGCTGCACCGACTCAACGATGCCTTCCACGCGCCGCACGCCGCGCTGTTCGGCATAACCGCGCAGGAAGCGCGCATACAGCGCCGCATCGAAGTGGTACGCGTAGGCAATGTTGGCCAGCGGCGACTGCGGCGGCACGTCACTGGCCGAGGTCATGAAGCGGTTCTTTGGCCCGGCCACGGTATTGAGCGTGTAGGCGCCCAGCGGCTTGGCCCAGCCAGCGTGATGGCCCTTGATCCAGTATTGATGGAACGGCAGCAGCCCGAGCGGATGGCCGATCTCGGTGCCGAAGCCATGGATGTACGAGGCGCCCTTGCGGCGCCAGTCGACGAATTCGATCCCCAGCTTGAAGGTGCCCTGGGTCTGGCGGACGAACTCGGCCTCGTTGAGGCCCAGCAGGTTGTTGAAGGCCTTGATGTGCGGGACGGTGGCCTCGCCCACCCCGACGGTGCCGATCTGCTCTGACTCGACCAGGGTGACGTTGTAACTGGGCCCAAGCACGCGTGCCAGGGCCGCGGCGGCCATCCAGCCGGCGGTCCCGCCGCCGACGATCACGATGTTGCGGATGGAGGAAACACTCATGAGGAAGATCCTTGCCCCGGCGCTGCGCGCACCTTGCCACTGAAAGACGAACGGGGCCAGATGGCCCCGTTCGGATCGCATCACCCGGCCCGGGAAATCCCGGGACGCGTGGCATTGCGGTGGATCAGAACTTGGCGCCGATCTCGAAGGTCACCGTACGCGGGAAGTAATTGATATCGCCGGTCTTGTTGATCGAGATGTTCGGATCGTACTGACCATTGCTACCAAAGCCGTTGTACGCATAGGCCGAGTAGTTATTGAAGTTGAACGCATTGAGCAGGTTCAGGCGTGCGCTCAGCTTGAAGTCACCGGCAATGGTGAAGTCCTTGCTGGCCTGGAAATCCACCGTGCGATAGCCCCAAATCTTGCCACCCACCAGGAATTTTCCGGCGCCCGGCGGTGTGGCCGCGACCTGCTGGCAGGTTGCACCATCCGGATCGGTGTAGCCGAAGCAGGCGATGGTGTTGATCGGTTCGGGCGTGGCCAGGACCAGTTTTGCACCGAAGGTCATGCCCCAGAAGCCGTCGATCGAGCCGGAGGCCACGAAGCGGTGTGCTGCCACTGCATCGGACTTGACGAACGGATAATCCTGGATCGTCGCCTTGTCGAACGCGAACGCTTCATCGACGTTGCGGTTCTGGCGCGCGTTGGTGTGCGTGTACGCCAGCGTCAGGCCCCAACCGGACTCCTTGGTGTAGGGCTTTTCGGCCGACAGCAGGATCTGGGTGCTGCGCGACTCCAGGCCGTTGTTGCCGATGATGGTGTTGTTGTAGCCCGGAACCGCCTCACCCCATGGAGCACTGCCGTTCTGGAAGTACGAGCCATCGGGATAACGGTTGATCAGCGTCATCGCGAAACCGTCATAGCTCAGGTTGCGCTGCATGGTGACATCGGTCAGCCAATCTCCAACTTGGTTGCTCACGCCGATGCTGTACTGGTCGCTGTACGGCGTCTTCAGCTTGTTGTTGAAGATGAAAAGCTCACCGCTGCCGCTCACGCCTGCGATGGCGTTCAACTCATTGATGTCCTGGTACTTGGGATCGTAGGCAACGCAAGTGCGATCCGGGCGATAGCAGCCATTGGTGCTGTTCGGGTAATTGCCCGTGAAGAACACCGCCACCGGCGACAGCGCGGCCTTGCTGGTTTCATACGCCAGCTGCTCGAACAGGTTGCGGTCGTAGGAACGACCGGCACCACCGTGGATCACGCTGCTCTCGTCGCCAAACATGTCGTACGAGAAGCCGAAGCGCGGCTGCCAGGCGTCCTTGAAGTTCTTGCGGTTGTGGCCGGTCGAGATGTAGTCGTGGTAATCCAGGCCGCTGGCGGCCAGGCGATTGCCCCACGGCTGGCCAGGATTGTCCGGATCATCCGCATTGAGCGCGTCGACGAAGCCCTGCGAGGTCACAAAATCGGTGTAGGCCGGGTTGTCCTCGTAGTCCCAGCGCACGCCGATGTTCAGCAGCAGCTTATCGGTGACGGCCCAGTCGTCCTGCAGGTACACGCCGTACTGCTTAGCGTCGGTCTCCACCAGCGCGCTCTGGCCAGGAGTTGCAAACGGCGAGTAGAAATCGACGCGGTAAGGCGTGGCGGCCACGCCATTTGCATCAACCTGGTAGCTGAACTGTGGGTTCAACGATGCGGCGTCCTGCGCCGTGAGGGTAATGTCCTTGTAGTTCACACCCATCTTGATGGTGTGCTCACCGTGCCAATCGAAGCTGGTGAAGGTGAGGTCATCCTGCAGGCTCCAGCCGTCCTGGCTTCGGCGCTGCAGGCTGGCACCGCCGGCAGGACCGGTCGAGATGAAGGTGTACTCATCGATGTCGGTCGACGGAGCCGGGCGATAGTTCAGATAGACATAGTTGGCGCCCGGGCCGATGCCCATCGGCTGCGGATTGTTTTCCGACTTTTCCTTGGAGACGATCAACTCGTTGTACCAGGCATCGGCGCTGTGCTGCCAACGCAGCGCAACGCGCTTGTCCTTGTTGATCTTGTCGGTGCCGTGGTCGGTCGCGTTCTGCGCACCCACATTGTCGACCTGGGTTTCATCGCGGTACTGAGCCGACAGCTCGATGCGGTCATTGTCGGTAACCTCCCAGTCCAGCTTGCCGAAGTAGAGATCTTCGGTGAACGGCAGGCTCGCCGCGCCGTACTGCGAGGACAGGTTGGACGGCAAGTAGGCCACGTACGGCGCAGCAAATTCGCTGGGCTGGATGCTGCGCGGCACGACGTTGTCCTTGCCCTCATAGGCGAAGAAGAAGTGCATGCGGTCCTGGATGATCGGGCCGCCGACGGCAAAGCCGTATTCCTTGACCTGCGAATCGACCTTGCCGGCGTCTTCGTCAGGACGCTTGTTGCGCAGGTCCTGGTCGGTATAGCGATAGAACACCTCGCCGTGGAACTCGTTGGTGCCGGACTTGGTGGCCGCGGTCACGGCCGCACCACTGACCTGGCCGAACTCGGCCTTGTAGTTGGAGGTGATGACCTTGTATTCGCCGATGGCCAGCTGCGGGAACGGGTTGCCCTGGCTGTCGTTCTGGCCAGCGATACCGCCCTTGGCCACGTAGCTCTTCTGGCTGACGCCGTCGATGTACAGGTTGCCTGCGCTGGAGTTGGAGGCGCCGCCACGCAGGGTCGTATGGCCCTGTGCGTCGACGTTGAACACCATGCCCGGCACCGTATCGGCGAACTCCAGGAAGTTGCGCGTGGCCTGCGGCAGCTGCTGGATCTGGCGCAGCGAAATCGTGTTGCCGACTTCGGAAGTCTTGACGTCCTTGGTCAGCGGCGCGGTGACGCGCACCGAACCCAGCGTGGTCGCATCGCCTGCGGGGGCGGAAGTCGGCGCTTCAAGATCGACCGTCGAGGACGAAGCCACCTGCAGGGTGACATCACGGGTCACGCCGCCGGCTTCGACCGTGTACTGGCCAGGCTGCAGGCCAACGATGGTGTAGCTGCCGTTCTGGCCGATCACGGCACGGCGGACCGCACCGGTCGCCTTGTTGGTCACGGTCACGGCCTGGCCTGCATCGGCCGAGGTCACGTTGCCGCGCAGGATGGCGGTGGAGGTCTGCGCGAAGCTCGGCACGGAAGCGGCCATGCAGCCAGCCAGTGCGATGGCCAGCACGCTGCGGGACGGGGTACGACGGAATGAACGCTTGCTCTTCATGACTTTGCCCTCCTTAGGGCAGTCGGAACACTGACTTGGGACGTCTTTGCGGGAAATCGGGAACTGCGGAACGACTGGACTGCGTGATCGATTGGAAGGCGGCTGCTCAGCCCATGCGTCGCTCCGGCACGGCGCTGGAATCGCGCACGACGAGTTGCGGCACCAGGGCCGAGGCGTCCACGGGCGTGGCGGGATCGCCGCCCAGGCCGGGGTGCTGGAGCAGCAGCTGCAGCGCGCGGGCGCCAAGGCTGGCGATGTCCACGCGCATGGTGGTCAGGGCCGGATTGACGTAGCGCGCCATCGGCACGTCGTCGAAACCGGCCACCGCGATGTCGTCCGGCACGCGCAGGCCGGCCTTGCGCAGGGCGAACAGGCAGCCCAACGCCATCATGTCGTTGGCGGCAAATACCGCGTCGGGTCGCTCGCCCGCGGCGAAGGTTTCGCCAGCGGCATAGCCGGAGGCCTCGTCAAACGCGCCTTCCACCGTCCACGGCGCGGCGGCATCGGCCTGGCCTGCCAGTGCATCGGTGTAGCCGCGCAGGCGCTCGCAGGCGTCGAAGTTGTCGGCCGGCCCGCAGACGAAGGCGATGCGGCGATGGCCCATCCCCAGCAGGTGACGGGTCATGGCGTAGGCGCCGCCGTAGTTGTCCACGTTGAGCACGGTGGCGCGCGGGTTGCCGGCGCAGTTCATCAGCACCGCCGGGATGTCCGGCGCCAGCGCCTCGTCCAGCGACTCCTCACTGCCCAGGAACGGCGACATCACCAGCACGCCGTCGACCCGTCCGGGCGTGGCACGCAGCGCGTCGCGCTGTTCGGCCAGGCTGCCGTGGCAGCTGGACACAAGCAGGTGCAGGCCGCGCTCGCGGGCCGCATGGTCGATGCCGCGCATCAGCTCGGAGAAAAACTCGCCGTACAGGTCGGGCAGGACCACGCCGATGGTGTGGGTGCGGCGGCTGCTCAGCGCGCGGGCCGCGTGGTGCGGGCTGTAGCGCAGGTCGCTGGCCACTTTCAGAATCCGCGCCCGCACGTCCTCGGCCACGTACTGGCGGCCATTGAGTGCGCGCGAGACGGTGGCCACGGACACTTCGGCCACGCGGGCGACATCCTTGATCGTGATGTTCATGCAGCTCGTCAGATACGCGAATGGGAAGGACGGGCCGGCAGCGTCCGCTGCCGGGTCCAGAGGCCGGAATGAAGCGAGGTCACGCTTTGCGACATCGGCTGATGAACTGTGTCTTTCGGCACTGGAAGCCCCCTTCCGTGACACCCTGCCCCTTTGGCGGGCCGCAACGTAACAGGAGTTGCAAGCGCTTACATGCTGCGACGCAAGGTGCAATGTGCCGACACGTTCTGCTAGCGATTTGCTGGCGTTGCCGCAGATCTCAAATAACGGTTTTTAAAGGTTTTGGCGGGCCCATCTGTGACGCGGACTGCGCATCTGGCGGCATTGACGCCGGGAGCTCGCTGCGGTGCGGCAATAAAACTGCGCAACCGGGGCACGCGCGGGACATCGAATGTCCCGCTGCGGGTGAGATCTGGACGGCCGTGGGACAGGCGCGTAGGTGGCATGGATCCTGAACTGGCCAGACCTCAACAGGCGCACGAAACGCCCGCCCCGACTGCGACTCCAGGCCATCGCCGCAAGGGGCATCCGCAAGCCACCCGCTCACCACGGCCAACGGTGTGGTCCGCACAGCGTCCGACGCCCGCATGCCGGTCGTTTCGCCGCGGGCAGCCCGCCCAACGGCCGCGCTTGGGCAGTTGTCCGCCCCTGATGCGCCGGCATCCGGTCTGCACGTGGACAGGGAGCGCGCCGACGCACCGCCGCGTCCTTCGAACGGCACCCGGGACCGAGCATCACGGCCTTCCGATACGACGCAGGGTGCGTTCCCTACGCTGCGACCAGGCAGGCCAGCCTGTGGCATTTCGATCCGACGTACGGTCGCGGGCTGACGCGCAGGGGTCGTAAATCGCCGCTAGGATGGCCTCTGCGCCGCCGGGGAGCGGCCACCACGCGCGGGGGGGGTTATGTCGTCGATCCAGAGAGAGCTTGTGCAGGAGCGGGTGTCCGGCGTGGCCCTGCGACTGGCGTGCCATGCCGGCGACACCCACGCCGACCGCCTGACCTGGGCCGCCACGCTGCTGCTGGCGGCCACGCGCGATCTTTCGCCGCCGGACCGCTCGGCGGTGCGCCAAGGGGTCCAGGCGGTCCTGCAGATGTTCGAGTTCGACAGCGCCGCACGCTGACGCGCCGGGTCCGCGCGCATCGCGCCACGGACCTGGCCGGACTGCGTCAGCCGAAGACGAACGTGCCTTTCATCAGGCTCGAATGGCCCGGGAAGGAGCAGAAAAAGCGGTAGTCGCCCTGCTTGACCAGCCCTTTGGTCGAGAACGTCAGCGTGGTGCGTTGGCCACCGCCGATCAGCTTGCTGTGCGCGATCACGCGCTTGTCGTCGGCCGCCACGTAGTCGCTGGCCGCACCGGCCTTGATCCCGTCGCTGGTCACCGCCGCGACATCGGCGGTTCTGGACAGCACCCAGTTGTGCCCCATGATGTTGGCGGCCAGCTTGCCGGCATGGACCAGGGTCAGCGTGACCTCGGTGCAGCTGGCGTCGACCTTCAGCTCGGTCTTGTCATAGCGCATCGCATCGCTGCTGGAGATCTCCAGCGCGCATGTCTTGGCCGAGGCGCCTTGTGCCATCAGGCCGCCGGCGATCAGTGC
The DNA here is from genome assembly GCA_044235875.1 of Pseudoxanthomonas sp. Taxonomy (GTDB): domain Bacteria; phylum Pseudomonadota; class Gammaproteobacteria; order Xanthomonadales; family Xanthomonadaceae; genus Pseudoxanthomonas_A. The sequence goes on along the minus strand of JBIIHJ010000007.1, from coordinate 22,518 downwards.
CAGCGTGGCCCATCTGGTTTTGGTCTTCATTGCTTGCTCCAGATTGCGTTGAGAAAAATACGGCCGCGGTTCAAGGGCACGCTGCAGCCATGCAGTACCCGCGCGCGGTGAAGCCGGTGGGCGCCAGGCGGCCCTGCAGGACAGCGGTGCGCTCGCGTTGGCGCGTCTGGACGATCCACGCCACGCCATCGCGCACCGACACGCCGGCAGGCCCATCAAGCCCATCGGCGAGCGTGCGGACCTGGAAGCAGTCCCGCCCGCAGGGGTGAAGCAGGCTCAGCTTGCCGCCGCCTTCGGCGATCAGCAGCCCTCCGCCCGGCGTCACGCGCATGCCATCGGGCTTGGTCAGTGGACGCGAAAGCTGCTGGTCGACCAGCGTCGTCGTTCCACCTGCCATGGCGGGCAGTACGACGCGCAAAAGCGCGCCGGTGCGGAATTGATTGGCATACAGCGCGCCGTCCAGCCAGGCGATGCCGTCGATCCCTTTCAGCGCTGCATCGTCCAGCAGCAGGCGCAGCGTGCCTGACGCCGGATCCAGCGAGAACAGCCGGCCAGCTTCGATGTCCGTGGCGTAGACCATGCCATCGGCACCGACGCTCATGTCATTGCAGCGACCACGCCCGGGAAACACCGTGGCCGAGATGAAGGCACCGCTATCCAGCGCATAACGGTTGAGGCTGGTGCTGAGCGCGTCGCCCTGGCGGCGCACGATGCACGCCCACAGCTGGTGACGCGCAGGGTCGGCCAATACGCCGTAGATCGACACGCCCTGCCCTGGCACCTTGATCCAGGGCATCACGTGCCCGGCATCGACTGCACGCAGCACGTGGTTGCCCGAGAGCGCGCCGAAGATCAGCGCGCCATCCGGTGCCACCGTCATGCTTTCCGGAAAGACCCCGGGGGCATCGATCCGCTGGATGGCCACCGGCGCCTGTGCGAGCACCGGTCCGGCGGCCGTCAGCACCAAGAGCAATAGCAGACGCCGGCGCCATGGCGTCTTATCCGAGGCCTGCATGTCGATCAGAAGTTGACGTTGACCTTGGCGTAGTAATACCCGCCGAGCCAGTCGACCGGGCCATCGCGATAGACCTGGCCGTAGCTGACCGAGTTGATGCGATCCTTGTCCGGATAGGTGTCGAACAGGTTGCTGGCACCGACGGCCAGCTTGACCTTTTCGGTCATGTCCCATGACACCTCGGTATCGAACTGCACCTTGGTGTCGTAGCTTTGGACCGGATACGGCGTGGTGGTGCGCATGTACTTGTAGGGGCCGTAGATGTTGGCGCGGAGCATGGCCTGCACCGGCCCGAAGTCGTGGCGGGCCGTGACATTGCCCTTGAACTTGGGCGCCGAGTTCTCGAAGTTGTAGACGGTCTGGCTGTTGAACAGGTTGGCGTAGTTGACCCTGTCGACTTCGTACTTGTTGTAGTTGATGCCACTGGTGAAATCGGTGGTCTGGCCGTTGCTCCAGGCCTTGCGGTAGGACCCCACCAGGTCAAGGCCGCTGACGACCGCGTCGAAGCCGTTCTGGAAGAAGCGCACGCTGCTGATGGTGCCTGCACCGGGCACGCCAGCGGCCAGCATCTGGGCACGGATCGCCGGGGTGACGGTGATCAGCGAGGTCGCATAGATCATGTCGTCGATCTTGATGCGGTAACCGTCCAGGGTGAGGTTGATGTTGTCGGTCGGAGTGAACACCACGCCCAGCGAAACGTTCCTGGATTCTTCCGGCTTGAGCAGGTCCGCGCCCAGGAAGCCTGCAACCGGGCTGGAGGCCGGGAACAGGCCAGTCTCCTGCATGATCCCGTCGATGCTGACCACCGACACGCTCTGGATGTTGCTCACGCCGGTGGACGGCACGCGGAAGCCCGAACCGACCGAGCCGCGGAACGCGAGCCAGTCATTGACCGCATAGCGCGTGGCGAGCTTGAAGCTGGAGTTGCCGCCGAATGCGTCGTAGTGCTCGAAACGGCCGGCCAGATCCAGGAACCACTTCTCGGTGATGTTGCCCGACCCCTCCAGATAACCCGCGTAGCTGTCGGTGTGGGTCCGGCTGGTGTTGGACGGCGAGAAGCCCGGGAAGCCACTGGCACCGACCGAGAGCAGGCGGTAGACCGGATCGCTGGGGTTGGCGCAGTTCAGGCCCACGCCGGTGGGAGCGCTGGCGGTCGGGGTGCCATCGTCGTTGCAAAACCCGTACGGGTCGGCGACCGAGTAGGTGCCCTGCGCATACGATGCCGGGTCGCCGGGCAGGATCTTGAAGTATTCACGGCGCGCTTCGACACCGGCGTTGAGCACCAGGTCCTCGCTCATCCACGATACCGGGGTGCGGAAGGTGGTGTCCGCATTGAGCGCGGCTTCTTCGTTGAGGAAGCCGTAGGAGTGGAACTTGCGCGGCGAGTCCATGCCCAGCGACGGGTTGACCGTATTGCTCATGTAGTAATCGATCTGGCTACGGCCGTAGCGCCCACTCAGGTCATAGTTGAGTTCGCTATCGCCCATGGGGATCGTGTCGCGGTACCCGACGGTGCCGCTGGCGTCCTTGACGCGTCCGGCGAACTGCGGGGTGAAGCCGGCCGGGAAGATGTTGCTGAATTTCCAGACGCTGCCGTCCTGCAGGCGCACCGGCGTATCGGTCACGGCCTGGCCATGGCCCGGATAGCGGTAGTTGGCGTCGGTCCAGCCTTCGGACCACGAATAGTTGCCGAAGGCGTAGAGCTGGCCGTAGTCGCCCACGTCGATGCCGGAATTGACGAAGAAGCGATAGGCCTCGCTCTTGGGCTTGCCAGCGCGGTACAGCGGCGTGCTCAGGTCGACATTGGCGGCGTAGGCAGGATTGATCGCCGCCTCGGCATAGGGATCGAAGGCGCTGTTGCTGTACTGATTGGAGCGCACCACCCGGTCGTTCTTGGTCAGCTCGCCGGAGATGTTGATGAAACCATGGTCGGTCAGCGGCAGGCCGATGTTGCCGGAGACCTTGTAGTCATCGCCATCACCTTCGTAGTACTGGCCGACCTGCGCTTCCAGCGAGCCGCCATGATCGGCGTCCTTCAGCTGGAAGTTGACCACCCCGGCGATCGCGTCCGAACCGTACTGGGCCGCGGCGCCATCGCGCAGCACTTCCACCGACTTCAGTGCGATGGAGGGAATCACCGCCGCGTCGGCCGCCTGCGAGCCACTGCCATCCATCGCCACGCTGGCCGACTTGTGGCGGCGCTTGCCATTCACCAGCAGCAGGGTCTTGTCCGCACTCAGCCCGCGCAGGGTGATGGCACGGATGAAGGTGCCGGTAGTGGAATTGGTGGCGCGGCTGACCGACAGCGACGGCACCAGCGTCTTGAGCACATCCAGCGTGTCGTTGGAGCCGACCTGCTGCAGCTCGACCGGACTGATGATGTCCACCGGCACGGCCGATTCGGTCACCGTCTTGGTAATGCCGCGCAGGCCGGTGACCGAGACCGCATCGAGCTGCTTGGTCTTGCCATCGGCCGTCGCGCTGGCGTCGGCCGGGCCTGCCGCGGGCGCGGCGCCGCTGCCGGTGGCGTCCTGCGCCAGCAAGGGCATGGGAAGGGAGACAAGACACAGACAGATCGATTTCGACAGCAGATTCTTCTTCACCTGGCAGTTCCCCGTAGCTGGTTGAGGCGAGAGGCGCGGGCCTTCGCGGGTATGGCGTAAGTGGCTTGGCGACTGTCCGACCGGATTCCCCTGTGCGTCCGGTTGGAGACCAACGACTGCATCGCGCGGCGGCCTGCTTGGCCAGGGCAAGAAGCGGGTGTGGATGGTTGGGGCAAGGCGTCGCCCACGACGCCACGCCAAGCGCGCGACATCCACCGCATCCGATCCTTCCTTCTCGTCCTGCCGCGCGCTTCATGGCACGGCCGCTTTACGGTTGACGGGTCTCCCGGGAGCCATCTCTTGCACGGCTCACTCCACCGTCTTCCGTGTTGCCGGCAACGCCTTGGAAAGGCCTTGCTGGCGGTATTCCCGGACCTGTCCGTCACCCCTGGTGACGGCTGTCCCGCGTGTCACTTCTTTGCAACGCAAGGAAACCTTATCCCAGGTTGCGCAACCGGTTGTGCTTTTTTTGTGGTGTGGATAGCGCCGGATGTGCTGATTTTCAGGGTGCGGCGGTAGGAAGTTCCGCCTTGTCGAAGCGCCCGGGCAACGCCCCATCGCGGTGCTTGCGCTGCCACCCGCTGGTGCGTCCTCACGCGCGCCCGCGCCCGCAAGGCTTGGGTTTACAGCGCTTTCGGATCGCTCGCCAGGCGGCTGTGGCGACGGCCATAGGCCAGGTACACGACCACGCCGATCACGTTCCACACCAGGAAAGAGAGCTGGGTGGTGTGCGGCAGGCTGGTGAACAGGTAGAGACAGCCCAGTACGCCCAGCGGCGCCAACAGCCACACGGCCGGCATGCGGAAGATGCGTTTGGCATCGGGCGAGCGCTTGCGCAACACCATCACGCAACTGCCCACTGCCACGAACGCCAGCAGCGTGCCGGCATTGGCCAGCGCGGCGATTTCATCCAGCGGAAAAATGCCTGCCAGCAGCGCGATCAGCACCGCTGTGGACAGGGTCACCGTGACCGGCGTGCCGGTCCTGCGGTTGACCTTGGCCAGGCGCGCGGGGATCAGGCCGTCGCGGGCCATGACGAAGAAGATCCGGGTCTGGCCATAGAGGAAGGCCAGCAGCACCGTCGGCAACGCGATCACCGCCGCGGCGGCGATCAGCGAGGCCGCGCCGGGATGGCCGAGCGCGCGCAGCACATGGGCCAGCGGTTCGCTGCTGGCGGCCACTTCCGAGTACGACAGCGCGCCGATCGCGGCCAGCGCCACCAGCACGTAGATCAGGGTGCAGCCGGCCATCGACCCGATGATGCCGATGGTGAGATCGCGCTCGGGCTTCCTGGTTTCCTCGGCCGCGGTGGAGATCGCATCGAAGCCATAGAAGGCGAAGAAAATGATCGAGGCCGCGGCCATCACCCCATGCCCATTGCCGGCTGCATCGACGGTTTTGAAGAAGCCATGCGGCATGAACGGATGCAGCAGGGAAGGATCGAACCGCGGCAGCGCGATCACCACGAACACCAGCAGCGCGATCATCTTGACCAGCACCAGCAGCGCGTTGAGCGTGGCGCTGACCTGGGTCCCCAGCACCAGCAGGCCCGCCGCGACGAAGGTGATGAACACCGCCGGCAGGTTGACGATGCCGCCGGCATGCGGCCCGGCCACCAGCGCGTGCGGCAGATGCACGCCATAACCTTCCAGGAAGCCCACCGCATAGCCGGACCAGCCCACCGCCACGGTGCTGACCACCAGCGAGTACTCCAGGATCAGGCTCCAGCCCACGACCCAGGCGATGGACTCACCCAGCACCACGTAGCTGTAGGTGTAGGCGCTGCCAGAGGCCGGGATCATCGTGGCCAGTTCCGAATACGCCAGTGCGGTGCAGGCGCAGATCGCTCCGGCGATGGCGAAGGACAGCAGCACGCCCGGCCCGGCCAGTCCCGCGCCCACGCCGATTAGCGTGTAGATGCCAGTGCCGACGATGGCGCCGATGCCCAGCGCGATCAGGTGCGGCCAGCTCAGCGTGCGGCGCAGCTGCGTGGTGGCGGAATCGCCGGGGACGGAGACTTCCACGGTGCGACGGCGGAGCCAGCTGGACATGCGCATGACCTCTTGCGGGGCGAGTATGGAGGGGGATGCCGGGCGTCAAAGCACCTGGGTGCTGCTATCCACCACGTGCGTGGCCAAGCGCGGCCGCGACGGCGCTGCCACAGGCGACGGTGTCGGCGCTGCCGCCCAGGTCGCGGGTGCGCGTGGCGGCATCGGAGAGCGTGGCTTCGATGGCCGCCACCACCGCCTGCGCCGCTTCGGTCTCGCCCAGGTGATCGAGCATCATCGCCGCGCACCAGATCTGGCCGATCGGGTTGGCGATACCCTTGCCCGCGATGTCCGGCGCCGAACCATGCACCGGCTCGAACACCGACGGCACGCTGCGATCGGGATTGATGTTGCCGCACGGCGCGATGCCGATCGTGCCGGTGCAGGCCGGACCCAGGTCCGAAAGGATGTCGCCGAACAGGTTGGACGCCACCACCGTATCGAAGCGATCCGGGTTCATCACGAACTGTGCGGTCAAGATATCGATGTGGTACTTGTCGGTGCGCACCTCCGGATACTGCGCGGCCATGGCTTCGACGCGCTTGTCCCAATAGGGCATGGTGATGGCGATGCCGTTGGACTTGGTGGCCGAGGTGATGTGCTTTTTGGGCCGGGTCTGCGCCAGCTCGTAGGCGTACTTGAGGATGCGGTCCACGCCGACCCGGGTCATCACCGTTTCCTGGATCACTACTTCGCGCTCGGTGCCTTCGAAGGCCACGCCGCCGATGGCCGAGTACTCGCCCTCGGTGTTCTCGCGCACGACCATCATGTCGATGTCGCCGGGCTTGCGGCCGGCCAGCGGGCACGGCACGCCGGGCATCAGTCGCACCGGGCGCAGGTTGATGTAGAGGTCGTACTCGCGGCGGAACTGGATCAGCGAGCCCCACAGCGAGATGTGGTCGGGCACCGTGTCGGGCCAGCCGACTGCGCCGAACAGGATCGCGCCGGGATGGCCGATCTGCGCCTTCCAGTCGTCGGGCATCATCCTGCCGTGCTTGACGTAGTAGTCGCAGCAGGCGAAGTCGTGCCACTGCTGTTCCAGGGTGAAGCCGAAGCGCTTGGCCGCGGCCTCCAGTACCTTGATGGCCTCGGGCATGACTTCGGTGCCGATGCCGTCGCCGGGGATGACCGCGATGCGGTGGGTACGCGGGGTGTCGCTGCTCATGACTTGAGTCCTGCGAAATGGATGGCTTTGGATTCCAGGTATTCCTCGATGCCTGCTTGCCCGCCTTCGCGGCCCAGGCCCGACAACTTGATGCCACCGAAGGGCGCCATCTCCACCGCGACCGAGCCGGTATTGACCCCGACCATGCCCGTCTCCAACGCCTCGGCCACGCGCCAGGCGCGGTGCAGGTTGTCGCTGTAGAAGTAGCTGGCCAGGCCGTACGGCGTGTCGTTGGCCAGGGCCAGCGCTTGGGCTTCATCGGTGAAGCGGAAGATCGGCGCGAGCGGGCCGAAGGTTTCCTCGCTGGCGACCTGCATGTCCGCGGTCACGCCGGTCAGCAGCACCGGCGCGCTATAGCGCTGCGGATCCAGGCCTTGCGGCAACGGCGTGCGCGCGACCAGCGTGGCGCCCTTGTCCAGCGCATCCCGCAGATGGCGCTCGACCTTGGCGCAGGCTTCGGCATTGATCAGCGGACCGATGGTCACGTCAGCCTGACCGCCGTGGCCGATCTGGAAGGCATTGACCGCCTCGGCCAGGCGCGCGACAAAGGCATCGTGGATGCCGTCCTGGACCAGGATGCGGTTGGCGCACACGCAGGTCTGGCCGGCGTTGCGGTACTTGCTGGCGATCACGCCCGCGATGGCCAGGTCCAGGTCGGCATCGTCGAACACGATGAACGGCGCATTGCCCCCCAGTTCCAGGCTGACCTTCTTGATGCCATCGGCACACTGGCGCATCAGCAGCGCACCGACGCGGGTCGAACCGGTGAAGGACAGCTTGCGCACGTCTCCATGCGCGGTGAGTTCGGCGCCGATCGCCGGCGCGTCACCGGCGACGATATTGATGCAGCCATCGGGCAGGCCGGCGCGGGTGGCCAGTTCGGCCAGCGCCAGTGCGGTGTACGGGGTGAACTCGGAGGGCTTGATCACCGCCGTGCAGCCTGCGGCCAGTGCCGGCGCGGCCTTGCGCGTGATCATCGCGGCGGGGAAATTCCACGGCGTGATCAGCGCGCACACGCCGACCGGTTCCTTGGCCACGAAGATTCGGCGGTCGCTGGTCGGCGCCGGCACGCTGTAGCCGCCCACGCGCTTGCCCTGCTCGGCGAACCACTTCACGAACGAGGCGGCGTAGCGGATCTCGCCGGCGGCTTCGGTCAGCGGCTTGCCCTGTTCGCTACTGAGGATGCGCGCCAGGTCATCGACGTGGGCCAGCATCAGGTCATGCCAACGCTCCAGCACCTGGGCGCGGTGTTCGGCGGTGGTCCTGCGCCAGGCCTTGAACGCGACCTGCGCCGCGTCGATGGCCTCGCGCGTGTCCTGCGCGCCGCAGGTGGGCAGCGTCCCCAGCAGCAGGCCGTTGCCCGGATCGTGGACGCCGAAACGCTCCCCGCCGGCCGCGCTGTCGCGCCAATGGCCGCCGATGCGGACCGCATTGATCCACAGCGCGGGCTCGTTCAATACCGGAGGCTGGGCGGCCATCGTTCACCTTGTGCGGAGCGGACAGCCCAGGCATGACGCCCCGGCGTGGGCCCCATGCCCACTGCTCCGTGATGCCACCAGCCTATCGGCAGCAGGCCAGTGATTCGTGCCGCCTGCCCAGGCGTATCGGCCGCGTTCTGCCGTATTCGCGCCCGTCGCTGGCGCGTCGAAGAGCGCCGCGCGCATCCTGTAGCGCCGAGCTTGCTCGGCGGGGGCTTGCCTCGGGAAGGCCCCAGCGCAGCGAGCTGCGCTCTACAGGGACGCAGGCACGCCGTGTAGCGCCGCACGCATCCTGTAGCGCCGAGCTTGCTCGGCTGGGGCTTGCCTCGGGAAGGCCCAGCGCAGCGAGCTGCGCTCTACAGGGACGCAGGCACGCCGTATAGCACCGCGCGCATCCTGTAGCGCCGAGCTTGCTCGGCTGGGGCTTTCCTCGCGAAGGCCCCAGCGCAGCGAGCTGCGCTCTACGGAGGCACGCGCGGGCGTGTAGCACCGCGCGCATCCTGTAGAGCCGAGCTTGCTCGGCTGGGGCTTTCCTCGGCAAGGCCCCAGCGCAGCAAGCTACGCTCTACAGGGACGCAGGCACGCGGTATAGCACCGCGCGCATCCTGTAGAGCCGAGCTTGCTCGGCTGGGGCTTTCCTCGGCAAGGCCCCAGCGCAGCGAGCTGCGCTCTACGGGGTCGAAAATGCGTCGAGGTATTCGCGGCGCACGCGCTTGAGTCCGCACAGCAGCGCATAGCCGCTGGTGCCGCACACCTGGGCGATCTGCGACGGCGTCGGCAGCGGCTGGTGCCCCCAGAACACCACCCGACTCCCCACGTCGGCCTGCGGCAGGTCGGTGATGTCCACCGTCAGCATGTCCATCGACACCCGGCCGACCAGGCGCGTGGTCACGCCATCGACCACCACCGGCGTGCCGTTGGGCGCCAGCTGTGGATAGCCATCGGCATAGCCCATCGCCACCACGCCGATCCGCATCGGCACAGGCGCGGTGAAGCGCGCGCCGTAGCCCACCGCTTCGCCGGCCGGCAGGTCGCGCACGGCAATCAGCCTGGAGTCGAGCTGCATCACCGGCCGCAGCACATGCGGGATCGGCGCCTCGAGCGGAAAAGGGTTGGCGCCGTACAGCATCAGGCCCGGGCGTACCCAGTCGCTGCGGATCCCGGGCCAGCCCAGCAGCGCCGGTGAGTTGTTGAAGCTGGTCGGGCCGTTGAAGCCGCGCGTGGCCGCTTCGAACACCTCGCGCTGGGTCTGGCTGAAATCGCTGTCCAGCTCGTCGGCGCGGGCCAGGTGGCTCATCGCCACGACCGAGCCGATCTTCGGATCGTTCGACAGCTGGGCCAGCGCGCGGGCGAAGTCGGCCGGCGACAGCCCGAGCCGATGCATGCCGCTGTCCAGTTTGAGCCACACGTGCAGCGGCGCGGTTGGCGTGTAGCGCGCCAGCGCATCGAGCTGCCAGGGCGAAGCAACGGCGGTCCACAGCTGGTGGCGATCGATCAGCGGCAGCTCGTCGGCGTCGAGGAACCCTTCCAACAGCAGGATTGGCGCGGTGATGCCGGCCTGCCGCAGTTCGATGGCTTCCTCGATGCAGGCCACGCCGAACGCATCGGCGATCGGCTCGAGTGCGCGTGCGCAGCGCACCGCACCGTGGCCGTAGGCATCGGCCTTGATCACGGCCACGGCCTTGCCGCCGCCCAGGCGCCGCGCCAGCAGGTAGTTGTCCTGCAGCGCGCCCAGGTCGATCAGTGCGCGGGCTGGGCGCATCGTGCGGCCTCTTGTCCGGCGCGTGCAGCGCCGTGGTAACGGAACATGTTCAAACCTTCTGTGTCGATGGCCGGCGCCTGGCCTGCCATGAGGTCGGCCAGATAACGGCCAGAGCCGCATGCCATGGTCCAGCCGAGCGTGCCGTGCCCGGTGTTGGTGTAGAGATTGCCCAGCGGTGTGGCGCCGACGATCGGCGTGCCGTCCGGCGTGGCCGGGCGCAGCCCGGTCCAGAACTGCGCCGCCTCCAGCGCGCCGCCCTCGGGATACAGATCATTGACGACCAGTTCCAGGGTCTTGCGCCGCTGCGGGTTGAGCGACAGGTCGAAGCCGGCCAGCTCGGCCATGCCGCCGACGCGGATGCGCTGGTCGAAGCGGGTGATGGCGACCTTGTAGCTCTCGTCCAGGATCGTGGACACCGGCGCCATCGCCGCATCGGTGATCGGCAGGGTGAGCGAATAGCCCTTGAGCGGATAGACCGGCAGGTCCATCCCCAGCGGGGCGACCAGCTGCGGCGAATAGCTGCCCAGCGCCAGCACGTAGCGATCGGCCTTTTCGACCTTGCCATTCAGGCGCACGCCGGTGACGCGACGGCCGTCGCCTTCGATGGACTCGATGCGGGTGTTGTAGCGGAACTCGACGCCGGCCTGGCGCGCCATCGCTTCCAGCCGCTGGGTGAACAGGTTGCAGTCGCCGGTCTGGTCGTTGGGCAGACGCAGCGCGCCCACCAGTGGCGCACGGGCCTGGGCCAGCGCGGGTTCGTATCTGGCAATGCCGGCCGGGTCGAGCAGCTCGAACGGCACGCCGGAGTCGGCCAGCACCGCGATGTCCTTGGCGGCGTTGTCCAGCTGGGCCTGGGTGCGGAACAGCTGGATGGTGCCCAGGCGCCGGCCTTCGTAATCGATGCCGGTGGCCTGGACCAGTTCGTCCAGGCAATCGCGGCTGTATTCGGACAGGCGCACCATGCGCGCCTTGTTGCGGGCGTAATGCGCGCTGGTGCAGTTGGCCAGCATCTGCAGCATCCAGGTGTACTGGCGCGCGTCCATGCCCGGCCTGATCGCCAGCGGCGCGTGTTTCTGGAACAGCCACCTGAACGCCTTGACCGGCACGCCCGGCGCGGCCCACGGCGAGGCGTAACCCGGCGAGACCTGGCCGGCATTGGCGAAGCTGGTCTCCAGTGCCGGCCCCGGCTGGCGATCCACGACCGTCACCTCGAAGCCAGCCTTGGCCAGATACCACGCCGTCGTGGTGCCGATGACACCGCTTCCCATGACCAGAACGCGCACTGTTTCACCCATGTCCAAGGCCACGACGGCCGTCGAAAAACCTTACTGCATCCCATCCGGCAGATTGGCTGCGTTTGCCGCCGGGCAGAGACGAAACCTTCAGGTATCGCGCCCAAACGCAGCACAGCCTGCTGCGCCCATTTTGGGCCAAACCAGCGCAAATGCCGACCCTGCAAGGCCCGCTGCATGAAAGCGGCAGGGCTTCGGGCCGGCGCGCAGCAGGATCTGCCATCGAGCCTGACAGAACGGTGAGCAACCCGCGTCCGAACCGGCACGACCGTGCCAAACGCGCGTCCCGGCAGCCCACATTGGAAGGCGCCGCCCGTGCGGCGCACCCTCCCCGACCGTCGAGGCCTTCCATGTCCGCTCTTCCCTCCCTGCGCCACGGCGCGCTGGTCATCGCGCTGGCCGCGGCCACGCTGGTGCTGTCGTCGCCGGCATCCGCGCAGGCCACCGCGCCCACAGCGCTGGCCTGCGCCGCCGACCCCAACTACCACCAGCTCGATTTCTTGATCGGCGACTGGGAAGCGCTCAAGCCCGACGGCCAGAAGCATGCCGACACCACCATCGCCCCGGCGCTGGACGGCTGCGTGCTGACCTTTACCTGGCAGCCGGTCAAGGCCGATGCCCAGCACGGCACTGGCTTTTTCACCTACTCGCGTCTGCGCAACAGCCTGATGTTCCTCTACGCCGGCAACAAGGGCAGCGAGACCGCCGCCCTGCGCTCGGAAGGCAAGGACGGCGACATCGGCCTGTTCGTCGAATTCCCCAGTCCGTCCGGCAAGGGCACCGCGGTGCGCCGCATGGGCCTGAAGCTGATGCCCGACGGCACCGTCCACGAGACCCAGAGGGTCAGCGACAACGGCGGCCCGTTCAGGCAGACCTTCGAGGCGATCTGGAAGAAGAAGGCCGAGCTGGGCGACATGGGCGATCGCCCCTGATCGACCTGTCGCCCGCGTCAGCCTGGCACCGTGCCCGCTGACGCGGTCGACAGCAACGGCAGAATCTTCCGGCGCGCGCGCCAGAACGCGTTCGAACCGGTCCAGACGCAGGGCGATTGGCGGCCATTCGCGCGTGGCAGGCAACGACATTGGAGACAGCGGCCCCCCGCGGTCGCGCCCCTCCTTCGTCCCAAGAGGTTTGCCTGCCATGTCCCGACCTTCCTGCCTGCGCCACGGCGCGCTTGCCCTGGCCCTGATCACGACCGGCCTGGCCGCCACGGCCAGCGCGCAACACGCACCGACGCCGCCGCCGGCCTGCGCGGCCGATCCCAACTATCGCCAGCTGGACTATCTGGTCGGCCACTGGAACGCCTTCAAGACCGACGGCAGCAAGACGGCTGAGGTGATCCTGGAGCCGGCGCTGGATGGCTGCACGGTGACCTTCACCTGGAAGCCAGTCGTGGCCACCGCACAGACCGGCACCGGCTTTTTCACCTACTCGCGCCTGCGCAACAGCCCGATGTTCCTGTACGCCGGCAACAAGGGCGGCGACACCGCGGCGCTGAAGGCCGAAGCCAAACCCAACGACATCACCTTCATCATCGAATACCCCAGTGCCTCGGGCACCGGCATCACCCAGCGTCGCTTCCGTCTGGCCCTGCAGGCCGATGGCTCGATGCTGGAAACTTCGCACATCAGCGACAACGGCGCGCCGTTCAAGCCCAGCTTCGAGGCGCACTGGAAGAAGCAATAAGCCATTGCGACAAAGGCCGCGTTCCCTTCGGAGCGCGGCCTTTGCGGAGGAACAAAAAACCGGCCGCATCGCGCGGCCCTTTTTCTGAGCAATCAGAACACTTCGTAGTAGCCGAAGTCGCGCGGCTCCAGGTCACGCACGGCGCGGAAGGCCTCGTCGATGGCGGTGTCGGCCAGGCCCTGGCCCGAGGCGTCGGAGTTGGCGATGGCGATGCGGCCGAACTTCTGGCGCGCGGTCACCGTGGGCGACACCGAGCCCGGGCCGACATCGTCGAACAGCATGTTGCGGCCCGTGGCGAAGCCATGCGGCCAGCGGTTGACGGTGATGCCGACGATGTCGCGCGCCGGATCGAAGTCGCTGCCGGCCAGCGCACCGGAGGACAGGCGCCGCACTTCGCGTTCGAACGTGTCGAATGGCGTGGCCAGCAGGCCCGCACGCACCGCGCGGAACTGATCATCCATCGGCATGCCCGGCGGCAGGCTGGCGCCCAGCAGGGTCTCGACCATGGCCTCGTTGCTGCAGATGCCGGAATTCAGACCGGTGCCAAAGCCCACCAGGATCGGCTGCGAGGGATCGCTGGACGGCTTGAGCTTGCCGAAGGAGCGCGGCGTCGCCAGGTTCATCCGCGCATAGAACGAGCGCGGGGCGGTGACGCTGCGGATCTTGAGTTGCTCGAAGGCCTTCCAGTTGCGGAAGGCCACCGTGGTGGTCTGGTTGGCCGCGCGCACCGCCTGGTGCAGCGCGGTCTTCTGCGCCTCGGGCATTTCCGGACAAAGGTAGGGAATGATGTTGTTCATGCAAGCCATCACCACGTCCTTGGCGCGCACGTGCCTGAGCTTGTCGCCACTGATATAGCTGACCTGCACTTCGCTGCTGTCCTTCTCGAACAACACCTGCCTGGTGGTGGCCACGTGCCTGACGCGGGTCACGATGCTGTTGAGGCGGATGCGGGCGTTCTGTCCCGGGCGATCCAGCGTGGAATAATCGGTGCGCGCGGTCTGGATCTCGGTAAACGATCCGGCCGGCAGCGCATCGGGAATCAGGTCGCGCACGATCAGGCGGGCGATGTCGGAGTTGCCGGCCGGCATCGAAAAATCCTCGGCCAGGTTCTGCTTGCTTTCCGGCGAGGTCGACGGCATCGGGATGCCGAGGCCTTCAAAGCCTGGCGCGCCGCGGAAATAGGCGAAGTACGCCGTGCACATGTCGTTGCCCAGGCACCACACGCCCATCGTGTAGGGCAGCACGTCCGGCGAGAGCTTGGCCACGTTGAGCAGGTAGTCGCGGTAGCTCATCGACTGCAGGCGCTTCATCTTGTCTTCGATGCTGACGCCCGGCAGGTAGTCCACCTTGCCCGTCATCAGGCGCAGCAGGTCGGCCTTGAGCGCCTCGGGAATCGGCGCGGCCGCCATGAATGCGGGGTTGGGCCGATAGAAGCTGCCGCCGACCACCAGCTTGTCGGCGCCGTAGATCTCCTTGCGGAAGAACGTGCCCTCGCCCATGCCCCGCGAGCTGTAGATGCTGCCGTCGACCTTGTCCGAGGGATCCCCGCTCTGGACGCCCAGCGAACGCACCAAACGCATGGCCTCGCGCGGCCAGGTCTTGGGCGCGACCATGTAGGCCGAGCCGCCGGTCACCATCATCTGCTTGCCATCCACCTCGAACTCGTTGCGCTTGGCGTGGCCGCCGAAGTCGTCGTGGTTGTCGATGATCAGGATGCGGGCGTCCTTGCCGGCGCGCTCGCGGTAATACCAGGCCGCGGCCAGGCCGCTCAGGCCACCGCCGACGACCACCAGGTCGTAGCTTTCGCCGGTATCCTGGCCTTCGCCGAACTTCTGGCCATCGCGCATGGCGTGGGCCGATTCGAACGAGCCCGGATGCGCGCCGCGCATGCCCTGTCGCAGCGGTGGATAGGTGGTGCCATCCGCGGCCCGCACGGCGCTGGCCGAGGTGTGTGCCGCACCCTTGGCCAGGGCGCTGCCAGCGCTGGCGGCGACCGCGCCCACGGCGGTCGCGGCGGCGACACCCTGGATGAAGTCACGCCGCGTGATCGCGCGGCCCATACCAAGTTCGCGGTCTTCACCGTTCATCGCATTACCTGCTCGTGGGGAGTGGGGTCTGGTTTCATCCTAGGCACGGGTCGGCAACAGCAGGTGCCGAATGATGGTGCCATGACGGAATTTGCTGCCGGATTGCCAACGCATTCGCGCGCGCCAAGGCCCGCCCTACGGCGCTGCGCAGGCGCGGCCCACGGCCGCGAGGGGCCTTGCCGGGAAAACCCCCATCGCGGCCATGGGCCGCTCCTCCCCGGTCCAGAACGCTTCGTGCCTTAGCGGTGAAACCCCGTCGCCACGCGATCCGGCCTTACACCAGCGACTTCATCGAGACATCCACCTTGACGATGGGCGACTTGATGACGATGTACGAGAAATACTTGCTGATGCCGATGTTGCGGTCGAGCAGCAGCTCGATCAGGCTCTGGTAGTGGGCCACGTCGCGCACCACAAACTTGAGCAGGTAATCGAAGCCACCGCTGACCAGGTGGCATTCGGACAGCTCATCGATGCTGCGCAGGCCGAACTCGAACTTGTCGAAGTCCTCGCGCCGGTGGTTGACCAGCGTGACGGACGTATAGACCACCTGGACCCGGAACAGCTTGGCCAGGTTGATGCGGGCGCCATAGCCGGCGATGTAGCCGGCCCGCTCCAGGCGCTTGACCCGCGCCAGGCAGGGGCTGGCGGACAGACCCACGCGATCGGCCAGGTCGGAATTGGTGACCCGGCCGTTGCGCTGCAGCTCGGCAAGGATATTGATGTCGATGCGATCGAGCTTGGGCAGTTTGTCCATCATCTGGTCGGAATCACTCTTCGCCGCCGCCCCGCAGGGCTTCCTGGTGAGCCTTCACCAGATCGGCCATGGAGTTGAAGCAGAAATCGGTCTTGGGCCTGGTGCCCGGATCCATCGTCGCACCGAACCCTTCCTGGGCGTGGCGGCGGTAGATCCAGCAGCTGGCCAGGCCGAAATCATTGGCCGGCTTGTGGTCGTGGAACAGGCTCTCGGCGGTATGCAGCACGTCCTTGGCGGTCATGCCGATATCGCCCAGGGTCTCGAGCATGTACTCGAAGTTGCGCGGCGAAGGCTTGTACGAGCCGATGTCCTCCGCGGTGTAGATCGCATCGAAGTCCACCTGCAACTTCTCGTTGGAGAAGCTGAAGGAGCGGTTGTCGATGTTGGAGAGGATCACGAGCTTGTAGTACTTCTTCAGGTACTGGAGCGCGCCGGGGGAATCCGGGAACGCGGGCCAGTTGCGCACCGACCGACCGTAGTTTTCGCATTCATCCACCGAAACCGCAACGCCCCATTCCTCGGCCAGGCGCTTGTAGACCACCGGCAGCAGGTCGCAATAGCGCTTGGCGGGCGTGTACCGCTGCAGAGTGGACTCGTGCCTGGCATGGGCCTGCAGGATCTGGTCGCGGCTGAGCGCCACGCCGGCCTTGGCGGCCTTGGCGGTCAGCTCGGACAACCCTTCGACCATCCCCGATTCCCAATCGATCAACGTGCCGTAGCAGTCGAAGGTCAGGACCTTGTAGTCAGTCAACAGCATGTCGGATCTCCTTGATGGCAAGAACGTCGTCGAGCGTCTTGGTGAAGCGCTGGACGATCAAATCGATGTCGCTTTCGGTGACGATCAGCGGCGGGGCGAAGCCGGCCACGCCGTCGGCGAAGGCGCGGAACACCAGCCCATTGTCGTAGCCGATGCGCGCCAGGTGGTCGGCGAATTTCAGTTCGGTCGCCGGCTTGGTCTTGTTGGCCTTGCTGGTCACCAGCTCCACGCCGGCCAGCAGGCCGCGGCCGCGCACGTCGCCCACCAGCGGATGGCCGGCCAGCTCGGCCAGGCGCGCCTGGAAATAGGCGCCGACCTTGGCGCCATGGGCGACCAGGCCTTCTTCGGTGTAGATGCGCAGCGCTTCCAGCCCGACCGCGGCGCTGACCGGATGACCGGAATAGGTCAGGCCGTGGCCGATGACCGCGCCCCTGGGGGCGCCGTCGGCGATGGCGCGGTAGAAGCGGTCGGAGATCAGCAGCGCGCCCATCGGGCTGTAGCCGGAGGTCAGGCCCTTGGCCAGGGTCATCAGGTCGGGGGTGACGTCTTCCTGCTCGCAGGCGAACAGCGTCCCGGTGCGGCCGAAGCCGGTGATGACCTCGTCGGCCACGAACAGGATGCCCAGCTCGGTGCACAGCGCGCGCATGGCCTTGAGCCAGCCGCGCGGCGGAGTGATGACGCCGCCCGAGCCCTGGATCGGCTCGCAGAAGAACGCCGCCACGTTGTCCACACCCAGCTCGGCGACCTTGTCACGCAGTTGCTGCACCGACAGCGCGATCAGCGCCGCATCGTCGGCCGCCTCGCTGCGATACGCGTACGGCGCCGGGATGTGGTGCTGCAGTTGGGTCGGCACGTCGAAGTTGGCGTGGAAGGCCGGCAGGCCCGACAGGCCCGAGGACATGGCGCTGGACCCGTGATAGCCCTTGTCCAGCGCGATCATGTGCTTCTTCTGCGGCTGGCCCTGCACGTTGTAGTAGTAGCGGATCAGGCGGATCGCGCTGTCCACCGCGTCCGAGCCACCCAGGGTGAAGAACACATGGTCCAGGTCGCCCGGGGCCAGTTCGCACAGACGTGCGGCCAGGCCGATCGCCGGCGCGCTGGTGTAGTGGAAGTAGCCGGTCGCATACGGCAGCGTCTCCAGCTGACGGGTGGCCGCGGCGATCATGCTCTTGCGGCCGTAGCCGACGTTGACGCACCACAGGCCGGCAAAGGCATCCAGCAGCGTATGGCCCCGGTGGTCGCGGATGTAGATGCCGTCGGCGGACTCGACGATGGTCGCGCCGCGCTGCTCGTGCGCCGACCAGGAGGTGACGGGGTGGATCAGGTGGGCGCGGTCGAGTTCGACCAGGGTGTCCCGTGCGACCAGAGAGCTTTTCACTGCGTGTCCTTGAGGCAACTGCGTTGCCGTCAACACTAGCGATGGGCCTCGCGAGATCACGCGGGAAGTATCAGGGTCAAAACACGCTTTGCGCCGTATTGCCCCCCGCCGCCGGCAGATTGTGCTTCGCTACGGCAGGTCATGCTGATCCTGGGGCCCGCAGCCGCCAATTCGTCGCCTGGGAAGGGGTTGCGCGGGTCCATGCCTGCCTCAGAAGCAGCAGCCGCCGCAGATTCCCCCGCCCTCTGCCGTCCTCACGCCATGACCGACGCCAGTGCCTCGCGCAACTTGGCCGTGGTCACGGGCTTGACCAGGTGATGGTCGAAGCCTGCCTGGGTGGTCAGCGCGCGGTCTTCCTGCGCGCCCCAGCCGGTCAGGGCGATGATCCGCAGCGTCTGGCCGTCGGGCCGGGCGCGCAGCCGGCGGCAGACCTCGTGTCCGTCCATACCGGGCATGCCGATGTCGGTGAACACCACATCCGGCCGCCGTGCCTCCGCGGCCAGCAGCCCGTCGGCGCCGCTGTAGCGGATCGCCACCTCATGGCCCAGCAGTTCCAGCACCATGCCGATGGAATCGGCGGCATCGCGGTTGTCGTCGATCAGCAGGATCGCGCATGCGGCATCGGCAGGCGCGCCGGTGCCGGGTGTGGCGTCGGCGCCGGCGGGCACCGCCTGCGCGGCCAGGGGCAGGGTGATGGTGAAGGTGCAGCCCTGGTCGGGGCCGGCGCTCTCGGCGCGGATCGTGCCCTTGTGCATTTCCACAAGTTCGCGCGCCAGGGCCACGCCTACGCCGAGGCCGCCGAGCGAGGCCCGGCGGTCGCTGTCCACCTGCGCGAACAGTTCGAAGATCCGCTCCAGCTGCGAGGCCTCGATGCCGATGCCCTGGTCGCGCACCTGGATCAAGGCCTGTCCTCGGTCGCAGCGCAACGCCAGTTCGACCCGGCCACCGGCATGGCTGAACTTGGCCGCGTTGCTGAGCAGGTTGCCCAGCGCCTGCATCAGCCGCGTGGCGTCGGCCTGCACCCGCACCGCGCCCGGCGGCACCGCGCAATGCAGCACCAGCTGGCGCTGCTGGTAATACGGCTGGAAGGCCTCGGCCACCTCCCGCACCAGCCGGCCCAGGTCCGCCGGCTCGCAGCGCAGCTTGACCTTGCCCAGGTTGATGCGGTTGATGTCCAGCAGGTCGTCCAGCAGTTGGGTCATCTGCGCGATCTGGCGCTCCATCATCGGCGTGGCCGGATGGCTGGCCACGCCGTTGCTGCCGAACTTCATCGCCTGCAGGCCGCTGGTGATGGTCGCCAGCGGATTGCGCAGCTCATGGGCCAGCATCGCGATGAATTCGGTCTTGCGCCGGCCGTCCTCGCGCAGCGCGTCCTCGGCCCGCTTGCGCTGGGTGATGTCGGTGAACAGCACGCCGAGCTGGCGGAGCCCCGGATCGCCGACCGGAAATGCATAGACGTCGTAATGGAAGCCCAGCGCGGCCGCCGAGTTTTCGAACCGCTCGGCCACGCCGGTGCTGACGATGCGACCGTAGGTCTGGAACCAGTGCGGCTCATGATCGCTGGCGATCTCCAGCATGCGCTTGCCGACGCCATCATGGATGCCGGTGACGCGCTCGAAAGCGGTGTTGACCTCCAGGAAGCGGTAGTCGATGCCCTGCCCGGCCTCATCGAACAGCACCTCGATCACGCAGAAGCCGGCGTCGATCGAATCGAACAGCGTCCGATATCTGTCCGATGCGGTCTGCACGCGCTGGCGCAACGTGTTGCGGCTGCTGACATCGTCGATCACGCCCACCAGCTTCGACGGCGCGCCGTGCGCATCGTGCGCGACGACGCGGGCACGGTCGCGCAGCCAGCGCTCGCGGCCATCGGGCAGTCGGATGCGGTATTCGCTGTCCAGGGCCTGGCCGGCCTGGGCCAGGCGCGCATATTCGTGTCGCGCGCCGTCCACGTCCTCAGGCACGATCGCGTGCCACCAGCTGTCCTGGTCGGTGCCGTCCAGGCCCATCAGCAGGCGGGCGTCGACTTCGGGCGGCGCGCGACGCTGCGCCGCAGGCACGATGTCGGCCTGGTAAAGCACGCCGTCCGGACGCAGGGCGTCAAGGCTGGAATCGGCCATGTCGGCATCGAACGGCGGCCAATCCGATGACTTCTGGTGCATGTCGACTCCGCGGTGAAGCGGCAGTCTAGAAAGCGCACCCGCATCGAGACGTGAACGCATGCGCCCCGCTCGAAGTCGGCATCGGCCGTGACACCGTGACGCGACGCACATCGGGCTTGGCTTGTGCGTTGCGCGCGGTCAGCGTCCCCTCGCCTTCAGCTGCGCATCCAGGCGCGGATAGACCCGCCGCGCATTGCCTTCGAACACCTTGCGCTTGTCCGCCTCCGGGATCGCCAGCGCATCGACATAGCGCTTGGTGTCGTCGAAATACTGCCCGGTCTGCGGGTCGATCCCGCGCACCGCGCCGACCATCTCCGAGCCGAACAGGATGTTGTCGATCTCGATCACCTTGAACAGCAGGTCGATGCCGGGCTGGTGGTAGACGCAGGTGTCGAAGAAGACATTGCGCATCACATGCTCGGACAGCGCCGGCTTGCCCAGCATGTCGGCCAGGCAGTCGCGCTTCATTGCATTGCTGCAGTCGGTGGCGGCGCAGAAAGCCGCAGCCCATTAGCTGCATAAGAGAATTTTATGCGGTACATAAGTCCTTGTCGGCACCGCCTGCGCCAGCGGATGGATTAGCGTGGCGGGTGGATGGCACTTCCACGCTGGACTGAACCCGTTCCCACCCTCGCGCATCTGGGCATGACCATCGCGTCAGCGGTCATGCCCGCGCCGGCACGGGATGCAAGACTGAGCCGGGTACCGACAAATCCCTGCGAATCGATCGCGTAGGATGCCGCGACCGTTTCTCTCCTTCGATCTGATTCCCCTCTCTCTTCTATGTGCAAAGCCGCTTCGTTGCCGTATGACCGCGTCGTGACAGACGCCAGGTTGGACACTCCGCGCTGCACGCCGCAACGCCACCTGCCGCTGGCGGCGCTGCTGATCGGCACGGCCATGCTGCTGGGCGGCTGCAAGGCAAGCCAGCAGAAGCCGGCGCAGCAGCCCAAGCAGGTGCAGGTGCTGGTGCTCAAGGCCGAGCCGGTCTCGCTGGACACCGAACTGGCCGGCCGCACCGTGGCCTCTGAAGAATCGGAAGTGCGCCCCCAGGTCAGCGGCGTGCTGCTCAAGCGGCTGTTCACCGAGGGACAGACGGTCAAGGCCGGGCAACCGCTGTTCCAGATCGAGCCCACGCTCTATCAGGCATCGGCCAACGAAGCCCAGGCCAACCTCGCCACCAGTCAGGCGGCGCTGGTCACCGCCAAGCTGCAGGCCGAGCGCTACCAGCAGCTGGGCAAGCAGCAGATGATTTCCCAGCAGGACGTGGACGATGCGGTCGCCACCTATCGCCAGGCTGCCGCTCAGAGCGATGCCAGCCGCGCCGCGCTGGACACCGCCCGCACCAACCTGCGCTTTGCCACCGTCACCGCGCCCATCACCGGCCGCATCGGCCGCGCGGCAGTAACGCCCGGCGCCCTGGTCACCGCCAGCCAGACCGAGGCCATCGCCAAGATCCAGCAGCTGGATCCGATGAACGTGGACATCACCCAGTCCGGCAACCAGTTCCTGGCGCTGCGCCGGGCCATCGCCAGCGGCGGCGTGCAGGCGTCGGCCACGCAGGTGAAGCTCAAGCTCTCCGACGGCAGCGACTACCCCGTCGCCGGCACGCTGGAGTTCGCCGATATCGACGTGGACGAAACCACCGGCAGCATCACCCTGCGCGCGCAGTTCCCCAATCCCGATGGCCAGCTGCTGCCGGGCATGTACGTGCGCGCACTGGTTGGCCAGGGCATCCGCCAGCAGGCGCTGCTGGTGCCGCAGATCGCGGTGGATCGCACCCCGCGCGGCAACGCGCAGGCTTGGGTGGTGGGCAGCGACAACGTGGTGCACCTGCGCGAGTTCACCACGCTGCGCGCGGTGGGCAACCGCTGGCTGGTGGCCGATGGCCTGAAGGCCGGTGACCAGATCGTGGTGGGCGGCGCGCAAGGCCTGACCGATGGCGCCAAGGTGACCGTAACGGCCAAGCCGGCCGCCGCGCCCGCCACCCAACAGGGCTGATCGACCGATGCTGCCGCGCTTTTTCATCCACCGCCCGATCTTCGCGTGGGTGCTTGCGATCTGCATTATGGCCATGGGCGCCATCGCGATCCGCACCCTGGCCGTCGAGCAGTATCCGGACATCGCCCCGCCGCAGGTCAACGTCAGCGCCACCTACAACGGCGCCTCGGCGCAGACGGTGGAAGACAGCGTCACCCAGGTGATCGAACAGCAGATCAAGGGCATCGACCACCTGCTGTATTTCTCATCGACCAGCTCGTCCTCGGGCCAGGCGCGCATCAGCATCACCTTCGACCAGAGCGCCGATCCGGACATCGCCCAGGTCCA
>JBIIHJ010000136.1:0-9489 GCA_044235875.1 Pseudoxanthomonas sp. | reverse complement strand
GTGCGCGCACGCAGTGGCTGGACCTCGCTCGATCCCAAGCCCACCTACTACCGCCTGGCGCCCGCGGCCGGCGTCAATGCCAGCGCCAGCGACATGGCGCAGTGGCTGCTCGCGCATTTGGGCCATCACCCCGATGTGCTGCCGGCACCGCTGCTGGCGACCTTGCATGCACCGTTGATCAACACGCCCGGCGAAATGCGCGCCGGCTGGCGTGGCGCGCGCGTGGATTCGGCCAGCTATGCCCTGGCCTGGCGTGTGCTGGACTACTCCGGCCAGCAGGTCGTCTTCCATGCCGGCGCGGTCGAGGGCTATCGCGGCCTGGTCGCGATGGTGCCGGGGCGCGACTTCGGCGTGGCGATCCTGTGGAACAGCACCAGCCCACTGCCTTCGGGCCTGCTGCCCACCGTGCTCGACACTGCGCTGGGCCTGCCGCCGCAGCAGTGGCTCAACACCGAACTGGGCAAGCAGCTGTTGCTGGCCCAGACCAACGGACATCCATTGCCTGCTGCCATGCACATGGCCGCAGGCGACGACGGTGCCGACGATGACGAGGCCGGCGCCTCGTCCGGCCGGGCGGTCGCCGCTCCGCGCTGATCCGCAGCGCGCGTGCAACCAGACGCCGGGCATGACCCGGCGTTTTTTGTTTGGGGGCGCCAGTCGCAATCGCAGGCGAAAAAAAACTTCCTCCCCGCTGGGCACCGGGGAGGAAGTTCGTAGTGAAGTCTTGCGGTCTAGCGTGTTGCGGTTACCGCGATCTTTTTTAGATCAGCGGAGCCGGCGTCGCGGGGAGCGCGACCGGGGCCGACTTCTTCTTGGCAACCTTCTTCTTCGCTACTTTCTTGGCCGGTGCCTTCTTGGCCGGAGCCTTTTTGGCAGGAGCCTTCTTGGCGGCCTTCTTGGTGGCCTTCTTCGCAGCGGCCTTCTTGACTACCTTCTTGGCAGCGGCTTTCTTGGCAACCTTCTTGGTGGCTTTCTTCGCTACTTTCTTGGCCGGCTTCTTGGCGACCTTCTTGACCGCCTTCTTCACGACCTTCTTCACGGCCTTCTTGGCCTTGGCGACCTTCTTGGCCGCCTTCTTCACGACCTTCTTGATGGCCTTCTTGGCTGCCGATTTCTTGGTGGCCTTCTTGGTGGCCTTCTTGGCCGTTTTCTTTACAGCTTTCTTCGTTGCCATGTGATGGCTCCTCGTCAGTGATTACTTTGGATGAAACATCCAATACCAAGCCCAGTACTCAAAACGCCGCGGGAGTCGGACCCACATGCAGCCGCCGACGCGCCATGCGCGCTGGGGCGGATCTTGTTGGACGCTGACCACTGTCGTCGTCCTGCGCCTGTCGATGCAAAGACACCTGCGGCCGATGCGGCGCAGGTGTCGAGTGAAGTCAGGCGCTTAATTTCTTTTGGGGAAGCGAAGCCTTCGACCATCCTGTTGGGGGTACGGGCGGATGACCATGTCGTTGTGCGTTTCGTCGCGATGACCGGCTCGCTTGCGTTGTGGTGCGAAGGTGCGTTGGGGCGAAACCTAATCACGGTTTTTATAGGTGTCAACTACTTTGCAAAAAAATTTCTCCCTTATTTTTGCAGGCGTTCCCGGCGCAACCTGTCGCCATTGGCGACAAGGGTCTTCGCCAGGCGCGCGCACTACTACGCTCCGCAACGCCTGGTTTGAAGCAGAGTGCTTTTTTTATGATGTTTGATGCATGCACGTGCGAAACACATGCCACTTCGGATGCAGCGTGCGTTGGCGCACTGCAAGGCATGCGATGCGCGCCGCGCAGTTGAATCGCGGCTGATCCGCGCCGCGTTTTCGATCCGGGTTTTCGCGTCGCACAAGCATCGATGCGCACGAACTGCGCAAACTTTTTCGAGCTGAGTGGCATCGCACGCGGCGCGTTCGCCTGCTCGGCATGGCCATCGCACGTCGTTGGAAGGATCCATGCACGCGATCCACGATGCCCCATCGAGGCAAAGAAAAACGCCGCGTCTTTCGACACGGCGTTGATCGTCCGAAGCACCCCGCCGGCGGGCGAGGCAGAGACGAGAGGTCAGTCTTCCTCTTCGTCCATCTGCTCGGCGTACTCGTCCGGACCCAACAGGTCTTCGAGTTCTTCCGGATCGCTGATCTCGACCACGTACAGCCAACCTTCGCCGTACGCGTCTTCGTTGATGGTCTCCGGCTTGTCGGTCAGGCTTTCGTTGACCTCCACGACCGTGCCCGACACTGGGCTGTAGACGTCCGACGCGGCCTTGACCGACTCGACCACGGCGCTGGCGCTGCCGACCTTGACGGTGTCGCCGACGCCGGGCAGCTCGACGTAAACCAGGTCGCCCAGCAGGCCCTGCGCATGATCGGAAATGCCGACGGTAACGCGGCCGCTTCCTTCGACGCGGGCCCATTCGTGGGACTTGAGAAACTTCAGATCGCCAGGGATCTCGCTCATGGGTGTGCTCCGGCCGAAGGCGTTGGTGGGAATGGGCGCAAGTTTAGCGAAAGGTGCGGGCGACTTGTCACCCGGCACGGTAGGCGGCGCGACCACTGGTCAGCGCAGCGTCAAGCAGGTCGATGCGATCCTGACCCCAGAACGGTTCGCCATCCCGCACATAACCGGGCAGCCCCGGCAAACCGGCCTCGATGGCCGCACGGGTGTTGTCGCGATAGATCGCCTCGATCCGCGCCTCCCCCGCCAGCGCCAGGATCGCCTGCGCGTCGAAGCCCTGCGCCTGCAGCAGCGCAGCGAGCGTGCCGACGTCGGACAGGTCGGCGTCGTGCACCCACAAGGCGGCGTAGGCGGCAGACATATAAGTATGTGGCGCATGGCCGAGTTCGATCAGCGCAATGGCAACGCGGTCGGCCAGGGCGATATCGACCGGATAGAACTTCGGCTTGAGATTGAGCGGCAGGCCGCGCTGCGCACGGACGCGCTGCAGTTCGATCAGTCGGTAGGACTGCCGTGCCGGCGGTCGCTGCGCCAGCGGCAGCGCGCCCACTTCGGCGAACAGGTCGAAGATCCGCACCGGGCGCACGCGCACCTGCGCGTGGTGCCGGGCCGCCATGTCGAGAAACGCCTGGTGGCCCAGATACGACCAGGGCGAGTGCAGCGTGACGAAGTAGTCGAGGTTTTCTGCCATGCCCGTGGTGCTCCAGATCAGACCAGCACGCCAGGTTGCGGCTTGCCTTCGCGGACGAATGGGAACTTGACCACGCGCACCGGCACTTCGCGACCGCGGATGTCCACGCGCACCTCGCCCGGTTCGCCTGCCGGAACGCGCGCGAAGGCGATCGCCTTGCCCAGCGTCGGCGAGAACGTGCCGGACAGGATCTCGCCGTCGCCCTGCGCGGTGATGACCTTCTGGCCATGGCGCAGCACGCCCTTGTCGTCCATCACCAACCCGATCAGCTGGCGCGGCGCGCCCTGCAGGTGCTGGGCCTGGAGCACGTCGCGGCCGACGAACTCGCGGCCATCGTCCAGGGCCACGGTCCAGCCCATCGCCGCCTCGTACGGCGAGACGGTCTCATCCATGTCCTGGCCGTAGAGATTCATGCCCGCCTCCAGACGCAGCGTGTCGCGGGCACCCAGGCCGGCCGGCTTGACGCCCGCTTCCAGCAGCGCCTCCCAGAACGCCACGGCGGCATCGACCGGCAGCACGATCTCGAAACCGTCCTCGCCGGTATAACCGGTGCGCGCCAGGAACAGCGCCGCGCCGGCTTCGCTCTGCGCTTCGACCGCGGCAAAGCGCAGCAGTTTGTCGGCCGCCTCGCGGTCCTGCGCACGCAGCAGGCCGATCACCTTGGCGCGCGCGTTCGGGCCCTGCACGGCGATCATGGCCAGCTCGGGGCGTTCGGTGACCTGCACGCCGTAGGCAGCGGCCTGCTTGTTGATCCACGCCAGGTCCTTGTCGCGGGTGGCGGCGTTGACGATCAGGCGGAAGTAGGCGTCTTCCATGAAATAGACGATCAGGTCATCGATGACGCCGCCGCTGGCGTCTAGCATCGCGGTGTACAGCGCCTTGCCCGGCTTCTTCAGCTTGTCCACCGAGTTGGCGACCAGGTACCGCAGGAACTCGCGCGTGCGCGGGCCACGCAGGTCGACCACGGTCATGTGGCTGACGTCGAACATGCCGGCATCACCCCGAACGGCGTGGTGTTCCTCGATCTGCGAGCCGTAGCTGATCGGCATGTCCCAGCCGCCGAAGTCCACCATCTTGGCGCCGAGCGCGCGGTGGCTGTCGTTGAGGATCGTCTTCTGGGTCATGGCCTGGTCCTTCCAAAGAGACCGCCATTATCTCCGATGGACCCGGCGCTGGTGGCGTGACCACCGGCACAGGCGCGCCGGCCTTCCACCCTACTCGGCTTCCTGCACCTGCAGGGTCATGCCGTCGGTGGCCACGATGCGCACCGCGGCACCGGCCGGCAGGTCCGGGCCTTCCACCGTCCAGTAGGTGTCTGCCAGCTGGATGCGGCCGCGCCCACGCACGATCGGCTGGTCCAGCAGCGCGGTCTGGCCGATCAGCTGGTTGGCGCGGCGGTTGAGCAGCGGCTTGTCGCTGATCTGGGCGCGTGCGCGGAACCAGCGCCGGTACACCAGCACCGAAGCGATGGCGAAGACGGCGAACAGAATCGCCTGCGGCAGGATGTCCAGGCCGGGCGCAATGAGCATTACCGCCATCATCGCCGCCGCGGCAAAGCCCAGCCACATCAGTGAGGCTCCCGGCACCAGCGCTTCGGCTGCGAACAGCACCAGCGCCAGCACCGCCCAGAACGCCAGGCGCATCGTCATGGCCTCAGCCGCCGGCGCGGGGCGCGCGCGGCGGGATCGCCGGCGGCTTTGGGCCTTCGGCGCCGAGGGCTTCGCGCGCCAGTTGGGCAATACCGCCGAGCGAACCGATCATGCCGCTAGCCTCCATCGGCATCAGCACGAACTTCTGGTTGGGCGCGGTCGCCAGTTCCTTGAACGCCTCGACGTACTTCTGCGCGATGAAGTAGTTGATCGCCTGCACGTTGCCGTCGGAGATGGCCTGCGAAACCAGCGTGGTGGCCTTGGCCTCGGCTTCGGCCAGGCGCTCGCGCGCCTCGGCTTCACGATAGGCCGCCTCGCGGCGGCCTTCGGCCTGCAGGATCGCGCCCTGCTTTTCGCCTTCGGCGCGCAGGATTTCCGACTGGCGCGAGCCTTCGGCTTCCAGGATCGAGGCGCGCTTGTCGCGCTCGGCCTTCATCTGCCGGGCCATGGAATCGACCAGATCACGAGGCGGCTGGATGTCCTTGATCTCGATGCGGTTGACCTTGACGCCCCACGGGCTGGTGGCGTGATCGACCACGCCCAGCAGGCGGGCGTTGATGATCTCGCGGTTGCTCAGCGATTCGTCCAGGTCCATCGAGCCGATCACGGTGCGGATGTTGGTCTGGATCAGCGCGACCATCGCCTGGTCCAGGTTGGACACCTCATAGGCGGCCTTGGCCGCATCAAGCACCTGGAAGAACACCACACCGTCCACTTTCACCACGGCGTTGTCCTTGGTGATCACCTCCTGCGAGGGCACGTCGAACACCTGCTCCATCATGTTGACCTTGCGGCCGACGCCCTGCATGTAGGGGATCAGGATGTGCAGTCCCGGCGAGAGCGTGTTGGTGTACTTGCCGAACTGCTCGACCGTGTACTCGAAGCCCTGTGGCACCACACGCACGCCCTTGAACAGCGTGACCACGACGAAGACCACGATCACCGCGGCCAGGATCATTCCGATTCCCATGACATTCCCCTTCCCTTGCATCGTCCTGCGCCAGGACGCTCCTGCGCCTTCGATTATAGGCACGCGCCGGCGGGAGCCATCGGTACGGCAGGTCAGCGCGGGGCGGGCGCCGCTTCCACCCACCGGGCAAACACCGCGTCGGTGTCTTCCGCCTTGACCTTGCCACCTTCTTCCAGCGTGGCCGCTTGCTCGAAGAGCGGCATGATCATGGCCATGCCGTCCAGCTTGGTCTTCAGGTGCACGCCCGGCGGCTGGTCGAGGAAGTGCGCCCAGCGCGCGCGCACGCCGGCCCAGAAGATCTTGGTCGCCTTCCAATAGGTGTAGGCCGGGGTGAAGTCCACCTGGCTGTCGCGGCGATAGTCGTCGAACCCGAACTCGCGCGCGATCTCCAGCAGGCTGCCGTCCGGCTTGCGCAATACCTTGGTGTTGAACTGCTCGTGGGTCCAGCCGTTGGGCGTGACGGTGTGGCGGTTGACCACGCGCAGCGCGTTGTAATCACTGCGCCGCGTGTACTCGCGGCGCGGCAGCGGCCGCCAGCTGTCGTCGCTGGTCCAGGTCGCCGTGCCGCCGTTGTAGGCCCAGCGCCCGGTGCCGCAGTAGCGCGGCGCATCGCTGACTTCGTACACACATTGGGTCCAGGCGCCGGCCGTCTCCTGCGGCGAGAGCGCGCGGACGGTCCAGGTCTGGTCGGCGGTGAATTCGAAACGCTGCGGCGCCTGATAGATCCAGTCCTCGCGCCAGTGCTTGGTCACATGGCCACTCTTGCCGTCGACCAGCAGGTGCTGCAGGGACACCTTGGTCGGCGTGTCCTCGATCACGATCACCGCTTCGTCGCCGCCACTGCGCATGGCCGGGGCGCGTTCATAGCCGGGCTGCAGCAGCACGGTTTCGTCGAAGGCGAAGTCCACGGCGTACTCGCCGGGAATCCTGAGGATGGTCGCGTGATCGCGGACCGGGTCGGCGGCGGCTTCCACCGCACCAACGGAAGGACTGGACAGCAGCAGGAGCGCCGCCAGCGGAACGACAGGCGTCACCGCGATCATCGACGCAGCTCCAGCTCGGGTCTGAACACAAAATCGCCCAGATCGCCTTTGGATGCCGCGGCATGGACCGAACGCAGCGCGGCCTGCGCGCAGCAGCAGTCGTCCCAGGCGGCCAGCTCGGCGCCTTCGGCCCGGATGATCTCGCGGGTGGTGCTGGCACCCAGCACCGACACCGTGGTCAGGCTGGCGGCGAGCACGGGCGCATCGCGCCCCTGGGCCAGCGCGTGCAAGCGCACCGGGCAGGCACGCCATTGCTCACCGGTCAGGCGCCGCGCCAGGCGCTGCCACAGGCGTTCGCCCACGCCAGGCGCGGACGCAGCGGAGACCTGGCTGCTGGGCAGGCGGTTGCTGAGCTGGTCCCAGGCCAAAAAATCGCTGTCGGGCAGCAGGCACAGACGCCAACAGCACTGGCCATCGCGGTCGAAGAACAACAGGCTCTCGCGCAGTCCGTCGCTTTCCACGCCAGCCTGGACCTGGGCGCGCACGGCCTGTTTCCAGCCGGACAGTTCGCTGCCCTGCTGCGACCGGTAGAGGCACAGCACGGTGCCGAGCGCGGCCAGTTGCTGCGGCTGCGGCAGCGCGCCGGAGGTCGACTGAGGTGCGCGGGCAGTGGACGGGGTAAGCATGGCAACAGGCACTCCACGGGAAGATCTGCTGGAGCCAGCGACGACAACAACCGACGTGTCACCGCGCGGTGTCGGCAGCCTGGCCGATGGACCTCTTAGACAACTGCCGCGCAGGCTTTTCGGAGCTGCGTGGCGGGCATGGTCGCCATCCGATGGCGATGCCGGGCCTTCCTTGAAACATGGAACCAAGCGCCGACATGCAACCAGCTGCTGCTGACTTCCGGGCAGTTGGCCGGTGGCGATCCCCCGTTACTTGGTCAGGATCAGCTTGTCGTTGCTGGTATGACGCAGGCGATAGGTGCGGTCACCGTGCTGGATGAGGATTTCGCGGCGGCCCTTGAGCAAGGCTTCGCTGCTGAGTGTCTCGGCTGGCGGCACGACGCGCGGCGTGCGGTCGGCCGCGCGTAGGTCGTTCTGGGGAAAGACGACGGTGTGGACATTCATGGCACAGCTCCTGGACGGGTCAAGAGTGATGATAATCATTCTCATTCAAGAGTCAAATGGCTTTCATCGGCGCTTTCGATGGCCCAGGGCATCAGCCGGGCGCGACGGCCGTTGCGGCGCGCGCACGGCGCTGCGTGGCAGACTTCACCCATGCAATGTCCAAGGGAAGTGCCGTGACGCCGCGCGGCCGGTTCAATCTGGTGATGGGGCTGATGGTCCTGGCGGCGGTGGCATTGGGGGCCTGGCGCTGGCGGCAGCAAGCGCGCGATGCCGCAGCCCTGTCCGACCGGATCGCTGCGCAGGTGAGCAATGCGGCCGCCAAGGCCCGCCTCGGCAGCGCGGGCGGCGAACGCACCCTGCCCTTTGCCGCGCCGCAGGACACCGCACCGATGCCGCCATGGGGCGAACCGCTGGGTGCCAACTTCGATGCGCTGCGTCGTCGTGCCGATGCAGGTGACGCACGCGCCGCCTGCCGGATCGGCGTGGAGCTGAGCCTGTGCGAGGTGTCTCGCCGTGGCAGCACGCGCACTGGCGATGCGGCAGCTGCGCCGCAGAACGCTGCGGCAAGACATGCAAGCACCGAGGGCGTGCCCCACCAGGACCTGCGCCATGGCCAGAACCTGGCCGATTACTGCGAAGGCGTCGACCCGGCCCAGCAAGGCCTGGCGGCGAGCTATCTGCGCAAGGCCGCGCTGGCCGGCAACCGCGACGCGATGCTGCGCTATGCCCAGGGCGCGTTCTTCGACGGATCGCGCGAGGCGCTGGACCACAACCGCTACCTGCAGGACCCGGGCTTCGTGGACTGGTATCGCGATGCGGTCCCGACGCTCCAGCGCGCGCTGCGTGCCGGCGATCCGATGGCCGCCCAGCTGCTGGCCGATGCCTACGCCGACGATCACGGCCTGCTCGACGCCCTGATCCCTGACGATCCGACGCAGGCCTTCAGTTACCGGCTGCTGCTGTCCTACCTGCGTGGCGGCACGGCGCCGGCGGCCGATGCGCTGGATCCGCGTCAGCGCGCCGATGCCGAACACCAGGCCCAGCGCATCTACAGGGAGTCCTTTGGCAGCAGGCCGGTCACCGGCGGAGTGCCGCGCGTGCTGGACCTGCGACCGGACGATCCGGCGGCCGCGCCCTGTAGCTGAGGCAGTCTCCACGCAATCGGTTCATCTCTCCGCACCGGTAAAGGACTTTGCCCGGCCCTGCCGCACCGCAACGGCGTGGTCGCCTCTGACACGCTGGATTCGCCTTGCCGCAACCGGCGGCCTCCCTTAGGCTGGCCCATTCGACGTCGCGCGGTTCTTGGGGAAACAAATGCTGGAAGGTGTCTCGCGGGCCGCATTCGGCCTGTTCGGTCTGGTCGTCCTGCTGGGGATCACCTGGCTGTTCTCCAACAACAAGCGCGCGGTGGACTGGAAGCTGGTGGCCACCGGCGTGATCCTGCAGATCGGGTTCGCTGCTATCGTACTGCTGGTTCCGGGCGGCCGCGACGTCTTCGACTGGCTGGGCAAGGCCTTCGTCAAGGTGCTGAGCTTCGTGGCCGAAGGTTCGAACTTCATCTTCGGCAGCCTGATGGACGTGCCCAAGGCCGGCTTCATCTTCGCCTTCCAGGTGCTGCCGACCATCAT
>JBIIHJ010000135.1:0-9505 GCA_044235875.1 Pseudoxanthomonas sp. | reverse complement strand
ACTTCATCGCCATCTCCAACACCTACGTGGCTGACCTGATCGCCCGCGACCGCGCCGGCGGCGACTTCGCGCCCTACGCCAACATCTTCAACCAGCTGTATTTCAGCTTCTACGAGAACACGCTGACGCTGTACCAGGATCAGTACCCGCTGTTCGGCGATGCCCAGGTGATGCCGGTCAAGGTGATCTGGGACTACACCTATTACTGGGCGCTGCTGGCGCCGCTGTTCTTTGCCGAAAAGCTGACCGATATCTCGCTGCTGGGCAGGCTGCGGCCGCTGCTGCTGCGCGGTCGCGCGCTCAACATCGGCCTGCAGGCATTGCTGGCCGACTGGGGCAAGCGCAATACGGCCACGCCGCAACCGCTCACCGACGGCCGCATGCTGGACCAATACATCATCGGCTGGTTCCATGAAATGAATCGCGCGCTCAACGACACCTTGGACACCGACGCGCTCAACGCGCGCCTGCAGTCCAACGTGGCGCGCATGGAATGGCTGGCTGGCGAGATCCTGGCGCGTGCACGCCTGCACCACGCCGACATCGACGACCACGGCCTGCTGGCGTTGCTGAGTGGCGCGCCCGTCCGCGAAGAGTCGCTGGACCCGGCCTGGTACGCCGACGCGGCCTAACCAGATCTTTAATCGACCGCCATTACGCGCTTTAGCTCATGCCGTACGCTTTCAACGGACCTGCAGACTTGCTCACTGGTTGAGCTCAACGCAACGTGCACCCTGCGTTTGACCTGTAGGACTTCCCGCTCGCACTGCGCTCTGAGCCTGGCAGGCTCCAATGAAGCGCCAAGCCGCCTCCGATCATCGCGGCTCAGCATGAATACATAGTCGTGGAATTGCTCACTCCCTTCCCCATCTAAGGCAAAACGGGAGGCCGCGAGCAATCCGCGCTTGTAGTCGTCCGTGCGCCCTGCAAACAGCACCGCGAGTCCGGCCTCGACGCCATCCATCTGTAGGCAGGCGTATGGCGCTGTTGCGCAGCGATAGCGGGTTTCGCGACTCTGCGACAGCAAAGATGCCAACGCGATGCCCTGTCCTGCGTTTGAGATGTTTCGACGATCCAGGGATCGCCGACTTTCCTGTGCATCGCCAATTGCCGACAAGCCACTGCACAGCAATATCGAGAGGCAGAGTGCGTTCTTCATCCCAGCCTCCCAATTTTGTGTGCCTTAACCGAAAGCCCATCACGCCGTTGAACGTCTGGTCGGCGCAAGCCTTGCCTAGCCCATGCCGCCATTGATGCCGATCACCTGGCCGTTGATATAGCCGGCCGCTTCGCTGCACAGGAACGCCACCAACGCTGCGACTTCGTCAGGCTTGCCCGCACGCCCGGCGGGCACCAGCTGCTTGAGGGCTTCGGCTGGGAACTGCTCGCCGATCATCGCGCCTTCGATCACGCCCGGCGCCACGACATTGGCAGTGATGCCGCGGCTGGCCATTTCGCGCGCCAGTGATTTGGTTGCGCCATGCAGCGCGGACTTGGCCGCCGCGTAGTTGGTCTGGCCGCGATTGCCGGTGACCGCCGCGACTGAGGACACGCACACCACCCGGCCCCAGCGCGTGCGCGCCATCGGCAGCAGCAACGGCTGGGTGACGTTGAAGAATCCGTGCAGCGACACGTCGATCACCCGATGCCATTGCTGCGCGCTCATGCCGGCCATCGGTGCATCGTCGTGGATGCCAGCGTTGTTGACGATCACCTGCACCGGGCCGCCTTCCAGCAGCCTGGCGATGGCCGCGGCGCTGGCATCAGCGTCGGCCACGTCGAAGGCGACCGCCTGCGCGCTCCCCCCCGCCTCGACGATCTGCTGCACGACAGCGTCCGCACGGGCGATGCCGCGATTGGCATGCACGATCACGTGGAAGCCGGCAGCGCTCAGCGCCAGGCAGATCGCGCCACCCAGGTCGCCGCTGCCGCCGGTCACCAGCGCGCGGCGCAGCGGTCTTGAAGTCGTTTCTGAAATCATGGGCGCCATGCTAGCAGCCGCAAAACAGGCTCGCGCAGATGTATGGCCTCGACGATGCAGTGGAAGCCGTCATGGCGGCGATAGCACTTCACCGGGGAAGCTTCGCCGACATGGCGGCTCACGCCCAGCGCTGGAGGTGCATGGCAGCAATCGCTACGCGCGTTGCCCCAGCACCACCGAGGCACGTCCTTCGGCCAGCAGCCGGCCGGCGTGTTCGATCCGGAAGGCATATTGCTGGCTGTCCTCGCTCTGCATCAGCACCTCGGCCACGCATTCCAGCGGACCGCGCACGCCATCCAGCGTGTCCACATGCAGCTGCACGTTGCGCAGCGCGACCAGCACGCCTGGACGCACCGGCGCGCCGCTGGCCTGGCCGAGCAGGCCGCCGTGCACGGCCATTGCCTGCGCACCGTATTCGCACAGGTGCACCGACCGCACCCGGCCGTGCGACCGCAATGGGTGGGCCGCATCCAGATGCCCGCGGCTGCGCAGGGTGATCTGCGCGTCGTCCCACTGCACGACCTCGTCCCACAGGCACATCAGGCCCTGGTGCGGGATCAGCGCGGCGATCGCCTCACGCGTGTGCATCGGCCACCGGTTTGGCGTGCGGCTGGCGCGAAACCAGCAGCGCCAGGATGAAGTTGAACACCACGCCCATCGCCACGGTCGAGCCGATCGCGCGCAGCACCGGGATGCTGGACAGCGCCAGCAGGACGAACACCAGCAGCGTCATCAGGCTGCACACGATCAATGCGTGCAGCGTGCGGCGCTGGTCGGCCGCATCGTCGCCGGCATGATCGAAAAACAGCGCGTAATCCAGGCCCAGCCCCGCACCGAGAATCATCGAGATCAGATGGAACAGATTGAGCTCCACGCCCAGGCCACGCAGCACCGCCAGGATCAGCAGTACGCTCAGTCCCATCGGCAGCAGCACCCGGATGACCCGACGCCGATTGCGCAGGGCGATGGTCACCGCGATGGCCAGCAGCACCGCCGCCACGCCCATCGCCACCAGCACGCGGTGGTAGGTGTTGACCAGCGTGCGCGAGGCTTCGCGCAGATCCATCCACTGCGCACCACTGCCCCGCAGCGCGGCCGCCAGCGCCTGCGGATCGCGGATGCCGCTCATCGAGACCAGTGCGGTGAAGTGATCGCCGCCATCCAGCAGCAGGCCCTGCACCATCGCCGCCAGTGGCGTATCGGCCAGGTCGGCTTCGGTCAGCGGCTTGGCGGTCCGCGCTTGCTGCAGGTCGGCCAGGAACGGGGCGAAGACCTCGCTGCGGAATGGCGAATCGACCAGCGCCGCCTCCAGCATTGCGGTCGCGCCAGCCGCATCGGGCAGCTGCTGCTGGCGATGCTGCTGCACCGCCAGGCTCGGCAGGTAGCGCGCCGCCATGTCGTAGCTTTTCAGCTCGCCCTTGGCGACCTGCGCGTCCAGTCGTGGACGCAATGCTTCGGACGCGGTCAGCGCGCCTTCGCGCGTGGGCGCCTGCACCGCCAGCACATACAGCACGTCGGGCGCACCCAGCTCCTGGCGCAGGTCCTGGTCCTGCATCAGGGATTCAATCGGCACCGGCGTGAGCTTGGACAGGTCGTTCTGCCAGAACGGCGTGGGCATCGCCACGATCACCACCGCGGCGACCACCGCCAGCACCGCCAACGACCAGCGCGGGCGCGGCAGGCGTTCGATCGCATCGCCCAGGCGGCCCATCAGCCTGGAATCGGCAAAGTCGCGCGTGGCCGGGTCCAGCAGTTCCGGCATCACCAGGCGCGTCAGCAGTGCCGCCGCAGCCAGGCCGCTGATGGTGAACACGGCCAGCTGGCGAAGGCCTTCCACGCCGGAAAAGAAGAACGTGATGTAGGCGATGCAGGTGGAGACCACGCCGGTGGCCAGGGTCGGCCACAGGTGGCGTGCGTTGGCGCGTGGATCCAGCCCGGGGCGCTGATGGCTGAAGAGATGGATCGGATAGTCCTGGACCACGCCGATCAGGGTGAAGCCGAATGCCAGGGTGATGCCGTGCACCTGGTCGAAGCACAGCATCACCGCGACCATGCCGGCCAAGCCGGCGCTGGCCAGCGGCAGCACCCCCAGCAGCGGGATCTTCCAGCTGCGATAGGCCACCAGCAGCAGCACGATCAGGCCGACGGTATCGAACACGCCGATCCACTGGGTCTCGTCCTGGGTGCGGCTGCTGATTTCCACCGAGAATGCGCCCGGCCCGGTCAGCAGCAGTTTGCTTTGCGTCCCCTTGGCGACCTCATCGAACGCGGTGTTGATCTCGGCCACGGCCTGCTGCTGGCCGGTGGGATCGAAACCACCGGCGATGGTCTGGGCCACCAACAGCGCGCGCTTGCCGGCCTTGTCGAACCACACGCCTTCGATCTGCTGCGGCGCCTGCGTAGGCTGCAGGCGTTCGGCCACGTGCAGCAACTCCAGCGTGGGATCGCGCGGCAGCAGCGGCTCGATCATCCCGGCCGCGGGCGAACCCAGGTCCTGCACGCGTTCTGCCAGTTCGGCCTTGAGCGTGGCCGCGTCCAGCGGATGGGTGTCGTAGCGATCGCTCAGCAGGAAGCGGTACGGCAGCCACTTGGCCGGGATCGCGTCGGCCGCCGACTCGCCACCGTTGGTGATCATGGCGAAGGCGTCGTTGTCCGCATCCAGCTTGGCGCGCAAGGCCTGCGACTGTTTTGCCAGGGTGGCGGGGTCGCTGCCGGAGATGGCCATCAACAGCAGGCGCGAGCCCGGGCCTTCGCCCAGTTCGTCCAGCAGCAGCTTCTGCGCGGGCGTGCGCGCCTCGGGCATGAACTTGCGCAGGTCGCCGGACAGCTTGATCGTGTTGCCCAGCCAGGCACCCACGCCCAGCAACAGCACCAGCCAGAGCAGCGCCAGGCCGGTGCGCGCGTATGCGGGCAGCCTCACCCGTTGTGGCCGCGGCACAGCGCGGTCAGGCCGTCGGTGTCGCTGACCTTGGCCGCCGCCTGTGCGGCGCCGGCCAGTAGCGTGCGTTGCAGCTCACCCTTGTCACTGGTGGTCTCGATGCAACGCAGTTCGGCGCCCTTGCCATAGAGCTGGATGTCGCGAACCGGCGCCTTGGCCGCGGCTGCGTCCTTGGGATCGAGCTTGAGCTGCCAGGCCTGGCGGGTGCCGGCCGCGCTCAGGGTGTAGTGCTGTTCCAACTGTCTGGCATCGCCGGACAGCAGCGCGCCGAAACCTTTCTGCAGATCACCCAGCTCGGGCGCACGCGAGAGCGAGAAGGTGCGCGGCTTCTTGCCTTCGCGCTCCAGCGTGGCGCTCTCGCCCTTGAGGGTGATCTTCTCGTGGTACGGCGCGGTGACTTCGCGCACCAGCGTCGCATCGGCATCGCGCGCGTAACGGCCTTCCACGCGCAGCGGCGTCTTCAGCAGGGCCGAGCCGCGCAGTTCGACGAACTGGGTGGTGATGGCGCCAGGCCGGGCGATCTTGGACAGGATCCAGGCCGGATCGACCTGGGCGGCATCGGCCGCTTCAGGCGACGCGGCGCACAGCGGTCCGGCGCTGCACAGCAGCGTCAGCATCAGCGCCCAGGTCCGCGTGGATGTTGCCCTCGACATGCTTGGCGTTCCAGAAATCATAGAAGTTGAACCAGTTGTAGGGCGCAAGCCGGGCGTAATGCTCCAGCCGTTCGGCGTAACCGCGGATGAGCGCCCCCAGGCAGGCGGCGCGATTGCGGCGCGAGACCTCCAGCCCCTCGCTGTAAGTCTCGAACGCCAGCGAATAATGCGCCCTGCCGTGGTACAGGCCGAAGGCCAGCACCACCGGCACCTTGAGCACCGCGGCGATCAGCCAGGGCGAGGTCGGGAACTGCGCCTGGGCGCCGAGGAACTGCGCCGGCAGGAAGGGATCTTCCGGACGGGTGCGGTCGACCAGCAGCGCGACCAGGTTGCCTTCGTCGGTGGCCTGCTTGATCGCCATGACGATCGAGGTGCTGTCCATGCTGGCGTCGATGATGCAGTCGGCCAGCTGCGGATTGAGCGCGCCCAGCAGCTCGGTCATCGCTGGCGCCTGGGCTTTGTCCAAAACCACCTTGACCTGCACGTCGGGGCGCTCCTGGGCCAGCACCCGCAGCGCATCGAAGCTGCCCAGGTGCGAGCCGAAGATCAGCACGCCGCGACCCTGGTCCATCTGCGCATGCAGGTCTTCAAGGCCGGTGACATCGACATGGAACTCGTCCATGCGCCCACTCAGCAGGAACACCCGGTCCAGGATCACCGAAGCGAAGGTGTGGATGTGGCGGGCGGTATCGCGCCAGCGCACCGGCCGGTCGAGCACGCGGCCCAGGTAGGCGCGCGAGGCGCGGCGTTCCGGTCCACGCACCAGCATGAAATAGACCGTGATCGGGAACAGCAGCACGCGCGCCACGCCGCGCCCGCCATGACAGGCGATGCCGCGCAGCAGCCACATGGCGAACTTGCTGCCGCCTTCCGGTCGCTGTTTCCAGGTGCTGTTCATGCGTCGCCCTCTCCCACCGCGACGACTTCGCCACTGGCCAACAGGATATCGCCGCGGAGGACCTGGAAGCGCCAGCGCGGCGCGACACCGTTCAGCACGATCCGGGCGGTCTCACCGGGCAACAGCGGCTGGACGAACTTCACCTGCGGCAGGCGCAGGCCGCCGCGCAGCGGGCCGTGGCTGGCCTGGACCGCGTCCAGCACGTGGTCCAGGACCAGCACGCCGGGCACGATCGGACGCCCAGGGAAATGGCCGGGCAAGGCAGGATGGTCGTGCGGGACTGCGAATTCCATGCAGGCTTAAATGCGCGGTTCCAGCATCAGGCGCACCGATTCGTGGGCGCGCTGGGTGAGATCCTGGCGGTCCAGCAGGACGCCGGCTTCGTCATGGGTCGGGATCGGGGCGCCGATCCGGACCCGGATGGTGCCCGGGCGGGCGCGGAACATGCCCTGCACCGGCAGCACCTTGCCGCAACCGTCGATGGCCACCGGCACGACCGGCACGCCAGCATCGATGGCTGCCTGCAGCAGCCCGGCCTTGAACGGCGCCAGGGCGCCGGTGCGACTGCGGGTGCCTTCGGGAAACAGGCACAGGTTCTGGCCCTGGCCCAGCAAGGCGGCCGCCTTGCGCCGGACCAGCGCGCCGGCACGGCGGCTGTCGCGATCCAGGAACAGCATGCCGGTGGCCTTGGCGTACCAGTTCACGAACGGCACCTTGAGCATCTCGGCCTTCAGCAGGAAGCGCAGCGGCGCCGGCACGGCCATGTACAGTACGCAGATGTCGATCACCGACTGGTGGTTGGACACCAGCAGGTGCGGCTGGGTCCAGTCGATGTCCTGCCCGCCTTCGACGACCAGCCTGATGTTGCCGGCCGCCACCAGGCCAGGCGCCCAGCAGCGCGCGGCCATGCGCAGGACCCGTTCGGCGCGCACGCCCAACGCGCGCAGCAGCAGCGCCACGGTGATCCAGCCGGCGGTCCAGATCAGGGTATAGACCAGTTGCAGCGCGTTGAGGACAGTCCAGGCGAGGTTGCCGGAGGTCCGCGACGACTGCACATCCATGTTGTCGGTCGAGGTGCTCATGCCGGACAGGATACCCGGCCACCGGGCGCTTGGGCGGCCCCGATTTGCAATTTTTTAACAGTGACCGCCGCTACTGAGGTGACCGGTGTTCGCTGGCCTCCACGGCGGGCGCTATCCGGCCTCAACGCAACACGTCGCGCCAGAAGGTCGGCCCCAGTCTGGCCAGCTGGCGCACGAAGTCGACGAAGTTGCGGTAGGGCCGCACCGGAAACCAGCGCGAACGCAGCATGTACTCGCCGACGAAGAAGCCGCCGATCACCCCGTAACCTAGCAGGTTGGCGAACAGCGAGGCCTGTTCATCGGGAATGGCCAGCGGCGGCACCCGACCCAGCTGGGCCAGCACCCCGCCCGGCACCGCCCAGAGTCCCAACAGCAGGTTGACCAGGGTCATGATCGACAGCAGCATGGTCCAGCAGACAGTGAGTCGGCGCGTGTAGGCGCGCTGGGCCAGCGTCAAGGGCTGGCCGGCCTGGGCATAGAGGCCTTCGACGATGCGGCTGATCAGCGGAGTGCGCCCGGCGCGCAGACTACGGCCGAAAAACCACGCCACCCAGCCAGTGAAGACCACCGGCGGGGCGGTCAGCAGCAGCAGTGCATGCGGCGAGTTCCACAGCGGCAGCAGCAGCGCCAGCAAGACCAAGGTCAGGGCGAAGGCCCACCAGCGCCGGCACGCCATCGGCTCGATCAGCAGCATCAGGACCAGGGCCACGCCGGCCAGCACGGCCAGGTGGCTGCTGCCGGAGGCATTGGCCCAGTGAGCCAGCGGCGAATAGCCGACCGCCAGCAGCAGGGCCACGCCCACCGCCCATGGGGCGCCGGCTTCGGTCTGCGGAGCGGGCGCCGAAGCGGGGATCTCAGGTGGTCTTGTTGGCCTGGACATGCGCCGACAGCGCACGCAGTGAGGCGAAGATGCGCTGGTTGTCCTCGCTGTCCGAGCGCAGCTGGAAGCCGTATTTCTTGCCGATGGCCAGGGCCAGTTCCAGTGCGTCGATCGAGTCCAGCCCAAGCCCGGTGTTGAACAGCGGGGCTTCGGGGTCGATCTGGCCGGCGTTCACGTCTTCCAGGTTCAGGCTCTCGACCAGCAGCTCGGCCAGCTCGTGTTCTTCGGCGGTTTGCGCGGACATACGACAGGGCTTCCAGTGCGTTGAAGGTGCGACACGATGGTGCATCGGGCGCGCCCGTGCAACCGGCGGGCCGCGCGGCGTGCAGGCTATGATGACAGCTTCATCAGGATTGCCACACGCGCAGGGTTCGCACGCATGACTTCCGCCGTCGCCGCAGACGCCATTCCGTTTCCACCCGGGCCCGGGCCCACGCCCGGCGCGGCCGCCGCGCCCCAGACCGCGCCCGATGTGCTGATCATCGGCGGCGGGCCGGCCGGCAGCACCGCGGCGATCCAACTGGCCCGCGCCGGCTGGCGGGTCACCCTGCTGGAAAAATCGCGCCATCCGCGCTTCCACATCGGCGAGTCGCTGCTGCCCATGACCATGCCGCTGCTGGAAAAGCTGGGCGTGATGGAAGACATGCGCGCGATCGGCACCCTCAAGCTGGGCGCCGACTTCCCCAACGACGAAGGCGGCTACAACACCTTCCGCTTCGACAGAGCACTGGATGCCAAGCGCGGTTTCGCGCTGCAGGTGCCGCGCGCCAAGTTCGACCAGATCCTGTTCGAAAAAGCCCGCAGCGAAGGTGTCGATGCGCACGAGGAGACCACCGTCACCGCAGTGGACTTCGAAGGCGACCAGCCGGTCGTGCAGGCACGCCAGGGCGCGCACATCGTGGAAATCCGCCCGCAATGGCTGCTCGATGCCTCCGGCCGCGATGCCTTCCTGGGTAGCAAGCTCAAAGTGCGGCGCAAGAATGGCCAGCATCAGTCCGCGGCGGTGTTCAGCCATTTCACCGGCGTGGCGCGGCGGCCGGGCGAGGACGCTGGCAACATCAGCATCTACCGCC
>JBIIHJ010000445.1:0-2632 GCA_044235875.1 Pseudoxanthomonas sp. | reverse complement strand
AGCGTGTCCGACGGCGCGCCCAGGACACGACGTGCCACGATCGCCGGATGCCCCGCATCGAACCACGCGCGCAGGCGCACCGCCAGCGCAGGCGACTGCGCCTGCCAGCCGTGATCGGCGGGCAGCCAGACCAGCGTGTGGCGGCGCAGCGCGTCAGTCATGGCCCGCTGCCACGGCCGCGGCAATCTCGTACGCCAGCGTCCGCCCGCCGCGCTGCGCGGCGAGCGCGCGACGCGTATCGCCTT
Organism: Pseudoxanthomonas sp.; assembly: GCA_044235875.1. Classification (GTDB taxonomy): domain Bacteria; phylum Pseudomonadota; class Gammaproteobacteria; order Xanthomonadales; family Xanthomonadaceae; genus Pseudoxanthomonas_A. The sequence goes on along the minus strand of JBIIHJ010000445.1, from coordinate 2,387 downwards.
CGACCGGCGCCGCCAGCGCATCGACCAGCGCCTGGGCCAGGTCCCCGTCCCAGATCGCGCGCACCGCGCCCATCGCCACGTAGTTCTCCACGCCCGGCGCGAACACCGGCGAGCTCCTGCTCAGCGCCTGCAGTTTTTCCAATGGCTGCTTGGTCACCCGCGCCATCGCGCGCAGGTCCATCACCCGCACCTGCGCCTCGGGCAGCGCATAGACCGCGTCGGCCATCAGGCCGAACGACAGGAAGCCGCCACTCACCGATTCGCCGTAGACCAGCGACACCAGTTTCGCCCCACGGCTTCGCGCCAGATCCAGCACCTTGGCCAGGTGGGCGAAGTAACCATTGATGCCCAGCAGTTCGTCGCGCCGCGCCAGCCGTTGGCCCGCCGTGTCGACCAGCATCACGATCGGGCGCTGTGGATGTTCGCGCGTCGAAGCCAGCACGGTCGCGGCCAGCCTGAGGGCGTGGTCCACGCCGACTTCCAGCCTGTCGGCCGTGCCGATCACGGTGACTTCGCCGGAGGCGGTGGTCGCGGTGCCGGTCAGCACGTGATCGGCGATCTCGATGGCGTGTCCGCGCGGGAACAAAGCATCGAGTAGCGGTTTCAGTTCCACGGCAGGCTCCTGTGCGCGGTGGCGGCCAGGAAGGCATCGGTCTCCAGCAGCGGCAGCTTGTCGGCATCGGAGATGCCCTGCGCTTTCCAGATGTCCAGGCCGTCGCGGAACGCGCCCCAGGTCTCGATGCGCGCGGCGAGCATCGCGTGCTCGGCTTCCAGCGCCGCCATGGCATCGACAGATGCATCGAACGCATCGATCGCGTGCAACGCCGCGTCGGCGAAGGCCTCCATGCGATCGCTCACCAGCGTGGTCGCCTCGCCGATGAGATAACGATGCTTGCCACCGGTGACGCGCCAGACAAGCGCACGATCGCGCGAATCGAATTCCTCCACGCCGCGGACGGTTTCGATAACCTCCGGGCCGGACAGGGCCAGCCGCCCTTCCTCGGACATGATCACCGCCGTACAGCAGCGCGCGACGATGCCCATGCCGCCGAAGGCACCATTGCCGCTGCCGATCAGGGCCAGGACCGGCACGCCTGCAGCACGCGCGGCCAGCACCGCGCGCATGATTTCGGAGATCGCGATCAGGCCGGCGTTGGCCTCATGCAGGCGTACGCCGCCGGTATCGAGCAGCAGCAGCACCCCATCAGGCCGGGTCTGCGCGGCGCGCTCCAGCAACCCGGTGAGTTTGGCGCCATGCATCTCGCCCACGCCGCCGCCCATGAACTGGCCTTGCTGCGCGGCGACCAGCACGTGGCGACCATGCAGCGTCGCCTCGCCGACGGCAATGCCATCGTCGAACGCAGCGGGTGTGTCCAGTTGCGCAAGATGCGGGCTCATCGCGCGCTGGCGCGGGCCGACAAACTCGCGGAACGAACCTGCATCCAGCACGCCGGCGAGGCGTTCGCGCGCGTCGGCCTCGTAATAACTGCGCAGGGCGGCGGACCTGGTCGTCATGCGCGCCTCCATGCAGGCAAGCCATCGCACCGGGCGTGCCTGCCTGCTTTCTCATGCCAGCGACGGATGCAGGAACCGCCGAACACGCCCGGCTCCATGGAATATGGTGTCCGTGCGCTCATCAGGCGCCTCTCTCCTGCAGGGTTTCCACGGCCTGGTCCAGGCGCAGGCTGACCACCGCCGGCGTGGCGCCGACGTCGTGGATGGTGATGCGCACGTCCTTCAGCGCGTGGCGCGCGGCGAAATCCTCCAGCACCGCCTGCCAGATCTGGCCGAAGCCTCGCGCGGCGGTGGTGATCTCGATTTCCATCGCGCCGTCCAGCGGCGTGGGTTCGATCAACACTTCCAGATTGCCCGACGAGACCACGCCGACCAGCACATGGTCCAGCGGGCCGCCGGGCGCGATCTGGCCTTCGAAGCGATATTTCAGGGTTTCCATGACAAGGCCCTTACCAGTTGCGGAAGCGCTTGGGCGGGTCGTACAGCCCGCCCGACCAACGCACCAGATCCTTGACCGTGCGCGCGGCGAGCAGGTCGCGGCTGGCGTCACGGGTGCGGATGCCCAGGTCTTCCGGACGCTTGATCACGCCGCGGTCGCGCAGGTTTTCCACCGCGCGCTTGTCGCGTCCCAGGCCGACGGCGGTGTAGCCGGCGACGCCACGGATCGCGTGTTCGCGCTCCTCCGGCGTGCGGCACAGCAGCAGGTTGGCGATGCCTTCTTCGGTCAGTACGTGACTGACGTCGTCGCCGTAGATCATCACCGGCGGCAGCGGCAGGTTGGCGCGTTCTGCCAGCTCCCAGGCATCGAGTCTGTCGACGAACGCCGGCGCCATGTGCTCGCGGAAGGTTTCCACCATCTGCACCACCAGCTT
>JBIIHJ010000134.1:0-9573 GCA_044235875.1 Pseudoxanthomonas sp. | reverse complement strand
GCTGAGCCGCAACATCGCCTCGCTGGGTATCTACCCGGCCGTGGATCCGCTGGATTCCACCAGCCGCCAGCTCGATCCGCTGGTGATCGGCAACGAGCACTACGACGTGGCCCGCCGCGTGCAGTCGACGCTGCAGAAGTACAAGGAATTGAAGGACATCATCGCGATCCTGGGCATGGACGAGCTGTCCGAAGAAGACAAGCAGGCCGTGTCGCGCGCGCGCAAGATCGAGCGCTTCTTCAGCCAGCCCTTCCACGTGGCCGAAGTGTTCACCGGCGCTCCGGGCAAGTACGTGTCACTGAAGGACACCATCCGCGGCTTCAAGGGCATCTTGGACGGTGAGTTCGACCACCTGCCGGAGCAGGCCTTCTACATGGTCGGCGGCATCGATGAGGCCGTGGAAAAGGGCAAGAAGCTGGCCTCCAAGGCCTGAAAGCAGAAGTGAGTGAAGAGAAGTGAGGGGTGAGCAGGAGCGGTTATCCGCCCACTTCGCACTCCTCTCCGCTCACTCCTCACCATTGCACGATCCGAGCCAAGCGAGACAGAACCATGGCAAGCACCATCCGTTGCGACATCGTCAGTGCAGAGCAGGAGATCTACCACGGTGAAGCCACCCTGGTGGTCGCCACCGGTGAGCTGGGCGAGCTGGGCATCGCGCCCAAGCATGCCCCACTGATCACCCGCCTGAAGCCGGGCAAGGTCGTGATCACCACGCCGTCGGGCGAGCAGCTCGACTTCGCCATCTCCGGCGGCATCCTCGAGGTGCAGCCGCAGGTCGTGACCGTGCTGGCCGATACCGCGATCCGCGCGCAGGACATCGACGAGGCCGCCGTCAAGGCCGCCAAGGAAGAAGCCGAGCGCGTGCTGGCCAACCGTGGCGAAACCCAGGACCTGGCCGAAGCCCAGCGCAAGCTGATGGAAGCGGTGGTCCAGCTGCAGGCCCTCGAGCGCCTGCGCAAGACGCTCAAGCACTAAGCCATCGTCTCGCGGTCACCACGCGACCCGCAGACACGACGACGCCGGCGCAAGCCGGTGTTTTTTGTTGCGTAGGGAGCGACGTGCTGTCCGTGTCAGTGCCTCCGTTTTAATGCATGGAGTTGGTGATCCGGGGGAATGAGCGTCTCCGCACGCTCCATCGGCTGCTTGCGGGCCTTGATCTCGTACCAGACTTCTTCCTCTTCGCACTCGATCCCCAGCTGCATTAGTTTTAGCACGCCGGCAAACTCGGCATGAACGCGATTGCCATCAGCCTCGATCCATCCGCTCTGGGCTTTCCTGCCCCGCCGTCTGGCTGTCAAGAGCGCCTGGCGCGCGACCTTCTGCATGGATTAAGACGATGCGTTACTCGGTCACGCGCATGATGTCCGGGTGATCTGATTCAACGCGGTCTGGAACAGCAACTTCGCAGCCAATCTCTGGCTCATCCCGATCTCCCTATCGATAAATCACATAACGCCCGGCCAGGAAGGTCAGCACCGCCAGCGCGCCCTCGACCAGTGGCTTGGCCAGCCAGGCCAGCTGCAGGCCCAGGTGGTGTTCAACCAGCACGATCAGCCAGGTGCTGAGCACGGTGGCGGGGATCCACACGGCGAGGAACTTCCAGAACTGCGGCCAGCCCAACCGCGCGCCGCCTTCGTTAGACGCAAAGGTGTAGCGCCCGTTGAGCCAGAACCCCAGCATCGCCCCGGCCACGCGCCCGCAGAGGTTGGCCGGCACGGCGTCCAGGCCCAGCTTGGTCAGCGTCACGAACAGGCTCGTGTCCAGCAGGAGCTGAAGCCCGCCGATGATGAGATAGCTCGAACCCTGCTTGAGCAGTTTGGGGGGGAGGAAGCGCATGGTGCTCATTCTATCGAGCAGATGGGCGTTGGCCTGTAATATCCAGCGCTGTCTCCCGTCATGGATGTCCGGTGCACGTCGCGGTCCTTGTCCCTTGTTTCAACGAAGCGGCCACCATCGCCAAGGTCGTGCGCGATTTCCGCGCCGCGTTGCCCGATGCCGATATCTGGGTGTTCGATAACGCCAGCACCGACGGGACGGCCAGCCTTGCGCATGACGCAGGTGCGCACGTGCGGCTGGTGCCGGCCAAGGGCAAAGGCAACGTTGTGCGGGCGATGTTCCGCGACGTGGAGGCCGACGTTTACCTCATGGTCGACGGCGACGATACGTACCCGGCAATGTCGGCCGGCCCACTCCTGGACGAAGTCCTGCAAGGCCGCGCGGACATGGTGGTCGGGACGCGTCTTGAGGACTTCCAGAACACCTCTTTCCGGCGCTTCCACGGTGTGGGCAACCAGCTGGTGCGGCGCTGCGTTGCGATGTTGTTCGGCAATCCGGTCAGGGATGTGCTGTCGGGCTATCGCGCCTTCTCCAGGCGCTTCGTCAAATCGATGCCGGTGCTGTCCAGGGGCTTCGAGATAGAGACGGAAATGACCGTGTTCGCGCTCAGCAATGGCTTCATCCTCAAGGAAACGCCGATCGCCTACGGGACGCGCCCAGTCGGAAGCCAGTCCAAGCTCAATACCTATCGTGATGGCATCCGCGTGCTGCGCACAGTGCTGTTCCTGTTCAAGGACATGCGGCCGCTGCTGTTTTTCGGCGGCATCGCCGCGGTCGTGATCCTCGCTGGCCTGGGGTTTGGCAGCGTGGTCGTCGCCGAGTTCACCGAGACGGGCCTGGTTACGCATCCTTCGACCGCGGTGCTGGCGGTGGCACTCACCCTGATGGGAATCGTCTCACTGGCCACGGGGCTGATCCTGGATACGGTCAACCGCCGGGCCAATGAAATCCAGCGCCTGATTACCGATCAGCTGGTGGGGCGGGAGCGGGCGAGGGACACAGGGGCGTAACGCTCCGGGTCCGATGTAACGCACACAGTTCTAGCGGGCGCAGCGAATCGACGATCGGGTGGCATGTGCCATCCAACATAAGGCCGTAATGCTTGTATTCGTTGGCAAAGGTATCCGAGAGATCAGTCTTGGTCTCCCGCAGCAGATAGAAGGCGCCTTGGTGATCGCGGATGCGCGCTTCGGCAGCGGCCTGCAGGCCGCTGCAGCTCTGCGGCCGCATGAAGTTGTTGGCGACCGAGATCGCAGGCACGTTTCGCGGAAGAAATGCGACGGCGTGGCCCACGGGCGCATCGGTTGAGACCACGACGAGTGCGCCAACGGCCAACGGTGGGAATTGCACCTGTACCATGGGCGTGGTGAAGGGGTGCGATCGTCCCCAGCTCGGCCGCTTGGTAAACGCAATGACGATCACGATCGCGATAACCAGTGCGAACAATGCGCGACGTGAGGTCGACAGCATTGTCACCGTGCCTGCTAGCGCGATGGCACAGAGCAGCTCAACGCCGACCAGATAGCGGTAAATGCCGTAGAGATTGGTCCAGGCCACCAGCGTCGCCATGCAGAAAACGAGTAGAAGAGCGACATCGCGGAATGGCACCCCGCGTCGCTTCTGCAGGAGGAGGGTCAGGCCCAGGGCAATCAGCCCAAGCAAAATGCGCGGATCGGCCAAGCGGGCTTCGGAGAATAAAAAGCTGCGCTTGGTGAAATGGAACACCGTCAGCCACGCATCCAGCCCATGCGGGATGAAGCGCGCGTCGTTGTAGGCCACCGGCGATGCGTCGGGCGACTGGAAGAGCTGGTTGAAGTACGGGAACAGCGGATTGCCGAAGGTCTGCCAAAGCGTCCACGCCCATGGGCCTGCGGAGATGACGCCACCGATGAGTCCGCCCGCCGCTGTGGCAAGCAGACGAATGGGCGCCTGCCGCGCATTACCCGCCATGGCTGCGACGCAGCCGAGCGAGACGCAGTAAATAATGCCGGTCAACTTCAGCCCGGTTGCCAGCCCCAGCATCAAGCCCGCAGGAAGCCAGGTCTGCCAGACCCCAAGACGCTCACGGGAGCGCAGCACCCACCACAACGAAGCAGTTGCGCCCGCTGCCACGATCGCGTCGTTGAACGTCGATCCCACGCCGGGCCCCACGGCCGCGCCGGTCAGTGCCAGCACACCGGTCAACACCAGGCGTGTGCGACTCTTGGTCGCTGGCCAGCAACGGTCCAGGATGCGCAACGCGAAAAACAGCGCCAGCAGGGATGGGAGCGCCAGCCAGAGCGCGATCAGCCAGCCCGGCCAGCCAGCATGCACCATCCAGGCGAATGGGATATCCGCGGTGGGGTTATGCCAGGTCTGCAGCTGTGCAGCAGCGATGTCCTGATGAAACCGGCCATCCAGCAATGCGGAGGGGGTGTACAGGTGGTAGTTGCGCAGGTCCCAGTTGCGGTCCTGTCCATTGGCCATGGCCGTCAGCAGCGTCAGCAGCGCGGCCAGGCCAAGGGTGATCTTCCATGAAATGGCCGGTGCGGCCTGTTGCGTCGGGGCAGGCAAGACGGAGCGTCCTTGTGTGGCGTCGTGCGAAGCGCCGGATTATCGCAGCCTGGATGCCGGTGCCGCTAACCTGCGCGTGATGGTGGCACTGGCGTGGCGCATTAGAATTGTCTGCCCGCCCCAACCGCCTGCTCCTGCCCATGACCCTGCCCCTGCATGTGATCATCCTCGCCGCCGGCGAAGGCAAGCGGATGAAGTCCGCGCGGCCCAAGGTGCTGCAGCCCATCGCGGGGCAGCCGATGCTGGCGCACGTGATCCAGGCGGCGCGTGCGCTGAAGCCCGCTGCGATCCATGTGGTCTACGGCCATGGCGGTGAGGACGTGCGCGACACCTTTGCCGATCAGCGTGATCTGATCTGGGCCGAGCAGGCCCAACGCCTGGGCACCGGCCATGCGGTGCAGCAGGCGATGGAGAATGTTCCCGACGCGACCACCGTGCTGGTGCTGTACGGCGACGTGCCGCTGATCCGTTCGGAGACGCTGCTGCGCCTGCTGCACGCGCCGGGCCGCCTGGCCGTGCTCGTGGCCGAACCCGACGATCCGAGCGGCTACGGCCGCGTGGTGCGCGATGCCGGCGGCAAGGTCGGCGCGATCGTCGAACACAAGGATGCCGATGACGAGCAGCGCCGCATCCACACCATCAACACCGGCATCGTTACCGCCGAGTCGACCGCGCTGCACCGTTGGCTGGCCCAGCTGTCCAACGACAACGTGCAGGGCGAGTACTACCTGACCGACATCTTCGGCATGGCCGCGGCCGAGTTCAGTCCGGCCGAGATGGTGCTGGTGGCCGATCCGCTGGAAGCCGAAGGCGCCAACGATCCATGGCAACTGGCCCAGCTGGAGCGCACCTGGCAGCTGCGCCAGGCTAAGGCGTTGTGTGTGGCCGGCGCGCGCCTGATCGATCCGGCGCGCGTGGACCAGCGCGGCACCGTGCGGGTGGGCCAGGACGTGCAGATCGACGTCAACGTGGTGCTCGAAGGCGATGTCGAACTGGGCGATGGCGTGCAGATCGGCCCGTTCGTGCGCCTGAAGAACGTCAAGCTGGGGCCCGGCACCGAGGTGCGCGCGCACTGCGACCTGGAGGGCGTGGTGACCGAGGGCGCGGTGCAGATCGGCCCGTTCGCACGTCTGCGCCCGGGGACCGTGCTGGCCGATGGCGTGCACGTGGGCAACTTCGTCGAGACCAAGAACGCGGTGCTCGGCGTGGGCACCAAGGCCAATCACCTGAGCTATCTGGGCGACACGGTGATCGGTAGCCGCACCAATGTCGGCGCGGGCACCATCACCTGCAACTATGACGGGGTGAACAAGTTCACCACCACGATCGGTGACAACGTCTTTGTCGGCAGCAATTCCTCGCTGGTCGCGCCGATCACCATAGGCGATGGCGCCACGCTTGGTGCTGGTTCGGTGATCACCCGCGATGCGCCGGCAGGCGAGCTGACCATCGCGCGCGCGCGCCAGGTCACGCTGGAAGGCTGGACGCGTCCGGTGAAGAAAGCCAGATAAGGCTGTTCGTACGGCGCTGGCGCGGGTAAGTTCATGTCTGCGTCCGGCGTGGGAGGCGTTGTGCGCGCGTAGCGAGATGTCGCCGGCTCTTGTGTGCGGACAGCGGTGGCGTGCCTGGCTGCGATCTCCCACCCCACCAGGAGTTCGACGCATGACCTTTTCCCGTTCCATCCTGCGCGCCGCGGGCCTTCTGGGCCTGTCCGCCGTTGCGTGCCTGGCCTCGGCCGCAGATCTGCAGTACTTCAGCCCGGCCGGCAGCAAGGCGCCGTACGCCGCCGCCGTCCGTGCCGGCGACACGGTCTATGTCTCGGGCCAGTTGGGTATTGATGCCGATGGCAAGCTGCCCGATGACTTCGACGCGCAGGCCAGCAACACGCTGGCCAATGTCGGCACCGCGCTCAAGCGCGCCGGCCTGTCGATGGACGACGTGGCGCAGTGCACGGTGATGATCGTGGACATGGTGCATTGGGCGAGTTTCAACAAGATCTATGTGGCGGCCTTCACCCCAGGCAAGTTGCCGGCGCGCAGCGCGATGGCCGTGGCCGCGCTGCCGATGAACGCCGCGCTGGAAGTAGACTGCAAGGCCTACGCCGGCCATCCCTGATTCGCGCAAAGTACCTGCTGCAACGCAATGCAGGCGTTGATGGCGCAGGCGCGCAATCTCGCAGGGTGTGACCTTCCGCGCTGGTCGACCAGTGCGGGCGGTTTCATAACGCACATCGCGCGTGCCCGCACGGCGTGGCTCATCGGTGTGGCGACTAGCGTCGCCGGCATCGAACGCGGGGATTCTCTCCGCAGGAGCGGCACGCATGCGAGCACGATGGAACAGGGTGATCCTTTCGACACTGGTGATGCTGTGCCCGGCATGGGCCCAGGCCACCACGCTGTATCTGTCGCCCAGCGGCAGCGACAGCAACACAGGTGCCAGCGCCGCCACCGCGCTGAAGACCCTCAAGGGCGTACTGGCCAAGGTCAAGGCGGCCGCACCGACCGATGCCATCGACATCGTCGTGGCCGAGGGCACCTATGCGGGACAGACGGTGATCTGGACCTACTTCAACGGCCAGCCCATCACCTTTTCCCCGCCTGCGACCGCGACGACCAAGCCGGTCTTCGATGGTGGTGGCGCAAACCTGATCTGGTTCACGATGGAAGACAGCGCCGATGCGGCGGTGCCGACCAACCTGCACTTCATCGGCCTGACGGTGACCAACTACTGGCTCGGCCTGGACCTGGGGCGCGACAAGGCCGCGGGCAACAGCCACAACGAGGTGCGCGACATGCTGTTCGAGCGCATCGGCGGTGCCTACACCAGCGGTCCGCCGATGGGCTACGCGGCGCTGCGCCTGCGCAACTCCAGTTTCAACACGATTGCGGGCAACCGCTTCCATGGCGTCAAGAATTCCGGCGCTGCCGACAGCGACGGCGACGGGGTCAACGAAGACCTCACCAGCTACATCCATGCGATCTATGCGGCCCACAATGCCCACGACAACCTCATCGAAGACAACGAATTCAACCAGGTCAGCGGCGATGCGGTCCGCACCCGCAACGGTTCGGACGACAACCTGATCCAGGGCAACCATTTCATCGCCGCCGGCAAGTATTCGGCCTATTCGGACTGGATCGCCAACACTGGCGATGAATGCGCCTCGCAGGGCAATGTGTTCAAGGACAACACGGTGGGCGATGGCTACTTCGGACCGTTCGCGGCGGGCTTCGTCACCCACACCTATGGCCCGGACGACCGTTGCGGCACCTTGAGCGCGCCGCGCATCACCGAGAGCGGCACCGTGATGGAGTAGTGCCTGTCAAACGGACACATCGGTCGCGGGCTGTCCGCGTCCGCGTCCGCGGCACGAACGTCCGCGGACGCACTGTCGTGAAGTGATGGGCGCGCAACGCATTGAACCTGCAGGCCAGGCGGCGGTCTGAAGGCTGGCACGGAATGTGCGGTTTCCCGTACATGTGCATTCCCCCGAAGTGTGAGTCCGTGGTGTCCGATTCTGTGTGTGCCGGGTATGTGACCGTGCCGAAGGTGGACGGCTGATGTCGGCCGTGCGGTATTCGGCAATGGCCAAGGCCAATGCGCTGCATGAGGTCCGTGCGATGCAGGACCGGGGCTATTCGCGGCGCGGCGCGGTCCAGCAGGTGGCCGCGCAGCTGGGGTGCCGGTCCGAAACACTCAACGCCTGGCTGCGGCGCGATGCAAGCCGACAGCGCCACCACCCGCTGCTGGGGCAGGACGCGCGGGTCGACAGGCTTGAGCGCGAAGTGCGGCAGCTGACGCGCGCCAATGCCAATCTACGGCTTGCGCTGGCCCAGCTGGAACGCCGCGCGCGCGAGATGCAAGCGACCAGTGCGCCAGCGGCGCCGTCGCCTCGACAGGGCTGAAACGCGTCAGGCCGAGGGCAGGTGCAGCGTCACGCACAGCCCGCCGCCATCGCGGTTGTGCAGGGCGATCCGGCCGTCGTGGGCCTCGATGATCTCGCGTGTCAGCGCCAGCCCCAGGCCGGTACCGTTGCGCTTGGTGGAATAGAACGGCACCAGCGCGTTCTGCAACACCGCATCATTCATGCCGGCGCCGCGGTCCAGGACCTCGATGCGCACCTGGCCATGCAGTGGCAGCACCTTGACCGTGACCTGCGCCGGATCGCCGCCGGACTCGTGTGCGTTCTTGACCAGGTTCAGCAACGCCTGGCCGAACTGCGCCGGATCGATCCGGCTGTGCGTGTCCTGGGCGTGGCCTTCGATGATGAAGCCGATCTGCTGCTGCAGCCCGCGCAGGAATGCCGACCACTCGACCGCCTGCTTCTGCGGCTGGGGCAGCTTGGCAAAGCGCGCATAGCCGCGGATGAATTCCTCAAGGTGGCGTGCGCGCTCCTCGATGGTGGCAAAGACGTGCTCAAGCTGGTCGAAGCGGCCGCGCCGCACCAGCTCGCCGCCCGAATGCGCCAGCGAGGCCACCGGTGCCAGCGAGTTGTTGAGTTCGTGGCTGATCACGCGGATGACCTTCTTCCAGGTCTGCACTTCCTGCCGGCGCAGCTCGGTGGTCAGTCGCCACAACTGCAGCAGCTCCTGCTGGCGGCCGTTGAGCTGGAAGCGGCGCCGTGCGAGGTGGTAGATCTGTTCCTCGCCGCCTTCCTCGGTGGTGGGCACGGCGAACAGGCTGTCGCCGCCGCGCTCCAGCGCCTCGACCAGCTCGGGCTGGGCCTGCTGCAGCAGGGGTTCGAACGGCTGGCCTTCCATGCGCTTGCCGCCGTACAGCAGGGTGCGCGCGGCCAGGTTGGCAAACACCACGCGCATGCCGCCATCGCCACCGGGCGCGAGCAGCAGCATCGCCACCGGCGAGTGCTGGACCATGCTGTCCAGCAGCAGCTCGCGCTGGGCCAGGCCCTGGCGCTGGTCGCGCAGCACCTGGCCCAGTTCCTCGTGCGAGATCACCAGGTCGTTCAACTCGTCGTGGTCGTTCCAGTGCACGCCGAAGTTGAACTCGCCATCGCGATAACTGTTGACCGCGCCGGACAGCGCACGGAACAGCGAGTTAACCGGCGCCAGGCCCTGTCGCAGCACCCACACCGCCAGCGGCAGCAGGATCGCCGCGGCGATGACGCCCGACAGCCATACATCGTCCAGCCAGGTGTGCAGCGCCAGCGGCACCGCGATCGCCGCC
>JBIIHJ010000133.1:0-9693 GCA_044235875.1 Pseudoxanthomonas sp. | reverse complement strand
CCACTGCTCCAGCCAGAACACCGCAGGCAGGTCGAGATGGTTGGTCGGCTCGTCGAGCAGCAGCAGGTCCGAAGGCATCATCAGCGCACGCGCCAGATTCAGGCGCACGCGCCAGCCGCCAGAGAAATCCTTGACCGCGCGGCTGTGCGTATCGGCCGGGAAGCCCAGTCCGTGCAACAGCTTGCCGGCGCGCGCCTGGGCGTCGTAGCCGCCGACTTCTTCCATGCGCATGTGCACCGCCGCGACCGCTTCCCAGTCTTCGGCGGCGATCGCGTCGGCCTCGGCCTTGAGCACGGCCGCCACTTCGATATCACCACCGAGGACGAAGTCCAGCGCCGGATCGGGCAGCGCCGGGGTTTCCTGCGCGACGCTGGCCGTGCGCACCTTGCCGGGGAGTTCGACATCGCCCTTGTCCGCTTCCAGCTCGCCCTTGACCGCGGCGAACAGGCTGGATTTGCCGGTGCCGTTGCGGCCGACGACACCGACCCGGTAGCCGGCATGCATGGTCAGGTCAACGTTGGACAACAGAAGGCGTTCGCCGCGGCGAAGGGCGAAGTTGCGGAGCGAAATCACGTGGAAATCCTGGGAGAGGCGTGCAGCAGGCGCGCCAGTGTATCGGGTCTTGCTGACGCGATTGTATGTTAAGAAACCGTTGATACCCCTGGCTCCAGCGGTTATCCGTGGCAAGCGCTGCCATCTGCGCTGACATCGGGACACAAGACGCCGGGTGCCTATTCCCAGGCACGCCTGGCCTCCCCCGTTCAGGCGCCATGACGCGCCGGATGCGGGCATGTAGCGACACCTTGGTACGTCGTACTGGCGAAAACAGCTTTTTTGACGCAAACACCGCAACGGCTCATGCCTTTTTGTATGTACAGATAACGATCGGTTGTAGGCGGCGCGATGGGATTTAACGAATAATTGACCTAAGCACACGACAAGACCCCGTGCATGTGCTGACCTGATGTCCTTGTTGTCCTGGTTTTTCCTTCGATGGAGTTGTTCGATGTCCCTGACCCCCTCATGCCTGGCCGCCGCTGTGGTGCTTGCCCTGGCGACCGTTCCCGCCTTCGCCCAGGACGCCGCGTCCGAGCCCGTCAAGGCCAGCACTCTGGACACGGTGATCGTCACCGGCACACACGTGGCCAACCGCACCGTGGCCGAATCGCAGTCGCCGATCGACATCATCTCCACCGAGACCCTGCAGGCCACCGGCACCACCGAACTGGCCACCGCGCTCGCACGCGCCCTGCCCTCGCTCAACTTCCCGCGCCCGGCGCTGGTGGACGGCACCAGCGGCGTGCGCCCGGCGCAGCTGCGCGGCCTGTCGCCCGACCAGGTGCTGGTGCTGGTCAACGGCAAGCGTTACCACACCTCGGCGGCGATCAACCTCAACGGCAGCATCGGCCGCGGTTCGTCGGCAGTGGACCTCAACAGCATTCCGGTCGCGGCCATCGAGCGCGTGGAAGTACTGCGTGACGGTGCCTCGGCCCAGTACGGCTCCGATGCCATCGCCGGCGTGATCAACATCGTGCTCAAGGGCTCGGGCAAGGGCGGCAGCCTGGCGGTGAACTACGGCGAATATTCCAAGGGCGACGGCGAGCAGTTCCAGCTCTCCGGCGACACCGGCGTGAACTTCGCCGATGGCCGCGGCAGCCTGCACGTGGCCGGCCAGGTCGGTTACCAGGATCCGACCAACCGCTCCGGCGCCTATGCCGGCACCACGCCCAACACCGGCAACTTCCCGGGCGTGGGCGAGAAGGCCTTCATCATCGGCGATCCGGACGTGGACGCCGGCGCGTTTTCGGCCAATGCCAGCTTCGATTTCACCGACAACATCACCGGCTACGCCACGGCGATCGCCAGCAACCGCGATATCGATTCCTACGCGTTCTATCGCTCCAGGAACAACAACAACCAGACCGCGCTGCTGGCGCAGTTCTATCCGGACGGTTTCGTGCCGGTGATCAACCAGTACTCCAAGGACCGCTCGCTGGTCGCCGGCCTCAAGGGCAACACCGAAGGCGGCTTCACCTGGGACGTCAGTTACAACTACGGCTACAACAAGATCGACTACTTCACCCGCAACACGATCAACTACACGCTGGGCACCACCAGCCCGACCAGCTTCTATGACGGCGCGTTGGAATACACCCAGAACATCGTCAACGCCGACTTCACCCAGGCGCTGGAATGGGGCCTGGCGTATCCGGTGACGCTGTCCTTCGGCGCCGAATACCGCGAAGAGAAGTGGAACCAGTCGCCCGGCGAAGTGGGCTCCTACGTCAATGGCGGCCTGGGCATCACCGGCTCGTCTTCCGGTGCGCAGGGCTTCGGTGGCTTCACCCCGGCCAACGCCGTGCACGCAGACCGCCACAACTACGCCGTGTATGCCGGGCTTGAAGCGGACTTCACCGACAAGTTCTCCGCCGGCATCACCGGCCGTTACGAGGACTACTCGGACTTCGGCAGCAAGGCCTCGGGCAAGGTGTCGGCACGCTATGCGTTCACCGACAAGGTGGCGTTGCGCGCCACGGTCTCCAACGGATTCCGCGCGCCTTCGCTGGCCCAGCAGAGCTTTCAGGCGATTTCCAGCACGATCAACAATGGCGCGTTCTTCCAGAGCGGCACGTTCCCGGCCGACACCGCCGTGGCCCAGGCCCTGGGCGCCAAGCCGCTGAAGGCCGAAAGCTCCACCTCCTACAGCCTGGGCCTGGTGCTGCAGCCGTTCGACCAGTTCTCGCTGACGGTGGACGCCTACCAGATCGAGATCGACGACCGCATCCTGCTGTCCTCCAACATCAACACCAACGCCGCGGCGCAGGCACTGCTGGCCAGCCTGGGCGTCAACCAGGTGACCCAGTTCCGGTACTTCACCAATGCCGCCGACACCCGCACCCGCGGCGTGGACGTGGTGGGCAGCTATACGATTCCCTTCGCCGCCAGCGCGCTGGACCTGACCGCCAGCTACAGCTACGGCAAGACCGAAGTGACCCAGCTGGACACATCGCCGGCCGCACTGAGCGATCTGGGCATCACCACGCCGCTGATTGCACGCGACGAAGTCGGCCGTCTGGAAGACAGCTTCCCGAAGGACAAGGCGATCGTCGGCGGCAGCTGGCATAGCGACCACTGGAGCGTGGGCCTGACCGGCACCCGCTACGGCAGCGTCACCGTGCGCAACTCGACCATCCCGGCCAACGACCAGACCTACAACGCCAAGTGGCTGGTCGACGTGACCGCCAGCTACAAGCCGACCAAGCAGTGGACGCTGACCGTGGGCGCGGACAACGTGTTCGATACCTACCCGGACCAGAACCGCTACGTGAACTCCACCAGCGGCGTGTTCCCGTACAGCAACTACTCGCCGTTCGGCTTCAACGGCGCCTACGTCTACGGCCGCATCGCCTACACCTGGTAAGCCATCGCGGCATGCTCCACCTGCAGAACCCCGGCCACGTGCCGGGGTTTTCTTTTGCACGGAATGCCTCATCGCAACGACCCCGCGCCAGCTACGCCCCGATGATCCGCCGCGCCCCGTGTAGAGCGGAGCTGGCTCCGCTGCCTTTCATCTAGATCATGCGACGGCCACAGCGGAGCAAGCTCCGCTCTACAAAAATCGTGTCGAAGCTTCAGCGCGACGACCGTCACCAGGTGCGTCCTGAAGAACGCTGCGCCCCATGTAGGGCGGAGCTTGCTCCGCTGCCTTTCATCCGGAGCGTGCGACGGCTTTAGCGGAGCAGGCTCCGCTCTACAAAAAGCGTTTGGAAGCGGTTTCGGCGAAGGCGATGAATTGCATCCACACCGCACCGCACCGCACCGCACCAGACGCACAGCCACCCGCCCCGCAAGCGCGTAAGGTCGTCGAAGCCCTGCCTGTCACCGACGTCATTTTCGATAGACGGCATGAACCGATGAGTCAGTTTCGATTTGCCCAGCCTCTGCTCCATCGGCGACACTTGGGTCACGGAATACAGACTTAACGGGGAGCGCCATGCATCACGACACCAGCCTGATCGACATCATCGCCGTCGGCCTCGCGGTGGCCTTCGTGTTTGGCGCCCTGGCCAACAAACTCAAACTCTCGCCGCTGGTGGGATATCTGGTGGCCGGCATGGTGGTGGGGCCGTTCACCCCGGGCTTTGTCGCCGACCAGCACCTGGCCACACAGCTGTCCGAGCTGGGCGTGATGCTCCTGATGTTCGGCGTGGGCCTGCACTTTTCGCTGGCCGATCTGATGTCGGTCAAGAAGATCGCCATCCCCGGCGCCATCGTGCAGATCGCGGTGGCCACCCTGCTCGGCTGGGGCCTGGCGTGGTGGATGGGCTGGACGCTGATGCAGGGCTTCGTGTTTGGCCTGGCGTTGTCGGTGGCAAGCACCGTGGTACTGCTGCGGGCCATGGAAGAGCGGCGCATGCTGGATACCAACAAGGGCCGCATCGCCATCGGCTGGTTGATCGTGGAAGACCTGGCGATGGTCCTGGCCCTGGTGCTGCTGCCGGCCCTGGCCGGCGCGCTCGGCGATAGCGGCACGGCGCAGGCGGCGGCCGAAGCCGGCGGTGGCGCGGCGGTCAATGCCGCCCAGGCCGAGCCCAATGCGTGGCTGTCGATCGCCAAGGCGATCGGCATCACCCTGCTGCAGGTCGCCGCGTTCGTGGCGGTGATGCTGGTGGTGGGCAAGCGGGTCATCCCCTGGACACTGGAAAAAGTCGCCGCCACCGGCTCGCGCGAACTGTTCACCCTGTCGGTGCTGGCCATCGCCCTGGGCGTGGCGTTCGGTTCGGCCAAGCTGTTCGGCGTGAGCTTCGCGCTGGGTGCGTTCTTCGCCGGCATGCTGCTCAACGAATCCGAACTCAGCCACAAGGCGGCCAATGATTCGCTGCCGCTGCGCGATGCGTTCGCGGTGCTGTTCTTCGTCTCGGTCGGCATGCTGTTCGACCCCACCATCATCGTCAACCATCCGCTGGAAGTGCTGGCGACGTTCCTGATCATCGTGGTCGGCAAGTCAGTGGCCGCCTATGCCATCGTGCGTGCCTTCGGCCATCCAAAGGGCACCGCGCTGACCATTTCGGCAAGCCTGGCGCAGATCGGCGAGTTCTCCTTCATCCTGGCCGGCCTGGGCCTGAGCCTGAAGATCCTGCCGCAGACCGGCCACGACATGATCCTGGCCGGCGCGCTGCTGTCGATCGTGGCCAATCCGTTCCTGTTCACCGCGCTGGACTGGTGGAACAAACGCAACGAGCAGGAGTCGCCTACCGCCGCCGAACCCGAGCCGCTGCCCGGCCCGCCGCTGGAAGCCTTCGACCACGCCATCGTGATCGGCTACGGCCGCGTCGGCAGCAACCTGGCGCGCGTGCTGCGCGAGCGCGGCGTGCCCGTGGTGGTCATCGACGACAGCCGCGACAACGTCGAAAAGGCCCATGCCGCCGGCATTCCCGCCATCCGCGGCAGCGCTGCCGCCGATGCGGTGCTGGCCGAGGCGCAGCCCCAGAAGGCCAAGATCGCGGTGCTGGCCATCCCGCAACCGCTGGAAGCCGGCGAAGCCATCGCCAAACTGCGCGCGCTCAATCCGGAGCTGACCGTCCTGGCCCGCGCGCACAGCGAGGCCGAGGTGAAGCATCTGCTGGAACACGGCGCCGACGGCGCGGTGCTGGCCGAGCGCGAGCTGGCCCATTCGCTGGCGGAAATGATCCTGGCCACGCCGCCGTATCGCGGCCTGCGCCTGCAGCCGGCGCCTTAGGCGCCAGCCTGAAAAACCGGCGCCTGGACCTGCGCCGGCTGCATCGTCGGGCGTGATACTTCGGCCAGCATCTGCGCCAACGGTCGCGCCGCGCCGTACAGATGGCCCTGCACCCAGTCCACGCCCATCGCGCGCAGGCACTGGGCGGTCTCGGCGTCCTCGACAAACTCGGCCACGGTCTCGGCATCGAAAGCCTCGGCCACCGCCACGCAGGCCTGCACCAGCGCGTGGTCGCGCCCGTACTGGGTGACGTTGCGGATGAACGAGCCGTCGATCTTGATCTCGTCCAGCGGCAGTTCCTTGAGCCGGGTGAAGCTTTGCATGCCAGTGCCGAAATCGTCGATGGCGATCCGGCAGCCCTGCGCGCGCAGCTCCTCCAGCAGTTCGATCGCCGCGGCGGTGTTGGAGATCGCGGCGGTCTCGGTGATCTCGAAGCACAGCGTGGACAGCGGCAGCGGCCACTGCGCCAGCAGCGCGCGCAGCTCCGAGCGGAAGCTGGGGGAAGCCACGCTCTGCCCGGTCAGGTTGACCGAGATGCGGCCGCAGTGCGCCAGCGCCTCGGGATGGCGCCGCAGCTCGCCACGCAGCGCGCGGACCACGGCCAGGTCCAGTTCGGCTCCGCGGCCGGACGCCTCGATTGGCGCCATG
Organism: Pseudoxanthomonas sp.; assembly: GCA_044235875.1. Lineage (GTDB taxonomy): Bacteria > Pseudomonadota > Gammaproteobacteria > Xanthomonadales > Xanthomonadaceae > Pseudoxanthomonas_A. The sequence goes on along the minus strand of JBIIHJ010000133.1, from coordinate 3,305 downwards.
AAGCGCGGCGGCGGGATCAATGTGCCGGCTTCGTCGAACAGACGGCACAGCACTTCGCCACACAGCTTGTCAGCCGCGTGGCTGCGCCCGTGCAGCGGCACGATCGGCTGGAAATACAGGTTGATGCGATCGCGGCGCAGGCTGTCCAGCGCCTGCCCGGCATCGTGCAACTGGCGCAGTTGCCAATCCTGCTGCTGCAGGTCGGCATCGGCGGCATAACGCGGCAGCACGTCGCTGCGCCGGCGCGCGTCGAACGCCAGATGCGAGGCTGCGCGCAGCGCGCTGTCCACTGCCGGCGCATCGTCGCCCACCAGCGGCGCCACGCCCAGGTAGGGCGACAGGCGCAGGTGCTGGCCGTTGACGTCGATCTCGGCCGCTTCCAGCGTGTGGATCAGTTGCTCCCAGTTGCACGAGCCGCGCTGCGCCACCAGCACGAACTGGCCGGTGCCCATGTAGTAGATGCTGGCCAGTGGCTGCAGGCGTTGGGCCGCGCTGCGCATCACCTCGGTCTGGGTGTCCACGCCGAAGCCGGTGACCATCGAGTCGGCGTGGTCCAGTAGCAGATAGCCAAGCTCGCGCGTGGCCGGCCCCTGGCGGTCCAGGTCGCGCTGCAGCGCGCGCAGGTTGGGCAGTCCCGTGACGCTGTTGCGCATGGTCTGGTCGGTCACGCGCTGTGACAACGCCAGGCGATCACGGCGGCCCAGCCACAGGTAAAGCATCGCCACCAGCAGGATATTCACCTCCACCGCGATATGCAGCAGGTTGAGGAAACCCAGCGCGGTGTTGCCATATTCGGCCGTGCCGGCCACCGCGGTCACCAGCAGCAGTAGACCACTGAACAGCGCCAGCATCGCCTCGCGCAGCGGCAGGCGCACCACCAGCCAGGCCAGCACGACAAACAGCATGAAGCGATAGTCCATCAGCACCGGCGGCAGCGCCCCGGTCGAGGAAAAGCCCAGCGCCAGCGCGCGCGAACCCCACCAGCTCAAGGCCATCGTGCCCAGCAACAGCAACGGCCACAGCAGGCGCAACGCGCGGGAAGCCCGACCGGGCGGCGGCTGGCGGCGGCTTTCGGTCCACGCCAGCAGCAGCGGCAGGGTCAGCACGGCCACGCCGAACTGCTTGGCGAAGAAGGTCTGGAACACGGTGCTGGTCACCGCATCCAGGCGCAGGTCGGTGACCCAGACCGTGGCCGAGATCACCGCGCGTCCCAGCGGATAGACCAGCAGCAAAACAAAGGCCAGCCGCGGCAGTTCCGAGCGCAGCAGCTGGGCGCGATGCGGCGTGCGCGGCCAGCCGATCCAGCGCGCGCACAGCAGCATCCAGCCGAAGTTGATCAGCCAGGCCACCGCGCCCCACGCCAGCACCGGGCTGGCGCCTCCGTCGAAATGGAGCTGGCGCGCGCACCAGCCCACAAAGGCAAACGCCGTGGCGCCTGCCAGCACCCAGCGATCGCGATCCAGCAGCGCGATGGCCAGCAACAGCCCCACGTGCAGATGGACCAGCGATGCGTCCTGCATCAGTCCACCGAAATTGATCCGATAGCCCACCGTGACCTGCTGCAACAGCAGGCTCGCCAGGCCGAGCAGCACGATCCTGCCCCACCGTGTGGCCGCCCAGCGCCTCATTGAAGTGTCCCCTGTTGCACGCGCGACGATCCGTCGCGCACGTGCTGGGGGCGGATCGTGCCATGTGGAAGCGGTGTTTGCTGCACCTGCACAATCATTGCGTGCGCTTGATCACGCTGTTTTCATCTCCCGGCTGACGCCCACCTCGCGCCAGGGTCCAACTGCGCGCTTGGGTCGGCCCCGTAATGGACGCAGCGGCGACATCCGATGACCGTCCATCCAGTACGTGTCACGACATGCAAGCGCTCGGTGGTCGGCAATGCGAGCCTGCGCTCTCTTCGGATCGCAGGCGGTGGGCCACATGCTCGCAGTTGCGATTTCGCGCCAGTCCGCTGCACCCGGTGACGCCTCGGCTGCCGGCATCAGATCCGTTTGGGCGGCTCAGACGTGATCGGGCACGCGCAGATCGTGCAGGCAGGCGTAAAGGACGTGACTGACGTGCGTGTCTCACTGCCCTGCTTCCCTTGCACGGGCATGCGATGGCAGATCTCCTCCGATAGCGGCTGTGCACGCAACACCAGTGGCCGACTTGACGGCTTTCAGGCCTGAACCCTGCAGCGTGTCGGGCAGAGATCTACCCGTTGATAGCTCCGCAGCCCGAAAAACGTTTATCCGGCAGCCCGCACAGGTCATTGCCGGTTGACGCCGTGCAGACCGTCCAGCCGACCGTTGCGTGACTCTCCCCCCGCCGTCTGATTGGACCGGCCGCATCATCCCCAGGGTCTCAAACGCGAAAGATGCCGCGCTTTGGGGGGCTCGCCGCGTCCCAAAACACAGTGGTGCCCAGCACATTCTGCTGACGGTGTGACCAGCTGACCTTAAGTTTTAACGTGACAATGCTGTCATTCAGCAAATTCTGGCAAATGTGGCGCAATCGTTGTGTAACCGTTTTCTTGTTGATAAAAGAGCGTCAAGAGAACGCGCTCTCCGTCTCAAAAGCACGGTGATCCTGACTGCAACGTCCTGATCGAACCGCGTGCCGATTCCTGGCCCGCGGCCTGCCGGTCCACATGCCATCCACTCATCTTTCGTACCGGGCTGACCGCGCCGGATGGAGAGGTCATGCCCACATTCGGAGAGCCCATGTCCCGCAAACCCACACGCCAGTCGCTCTGCCATGCCCTGCTCGTCGCCCTCGGCATGGTCAGCAGTGCCCCGCTGCTTGCCCAGTCCACTACCGGCGTGCTCTTCGGCCAGGCCCCTGGCCAGGACGTCACGGTCCGGATCGAAAGCGCCACCGGCGCCACCCGCGATCTGCCGGTCGATGCACAGGGACGCTACCGCTCGCCCGGCCTGGCCGTCGGCGACTACACCGTTGAACTGGTACAGGACGGTGCGGTGGTCCAACGCCAGCACGTGCTGGTCAAGGTGGGCGCGGCCAGCGAGGTGTCTTTCGAGGCGCCGGCCGCCAGCAGTACCTCCGCTACCGATCTCAAGGCCGTCAAGGTCAGCGCCGCGGCCGCGCCTCCCATCGACGTGGCCGCGGTCGATTCGCGCACCGTCATCGTCGCCGACCAGCTGCGCAAGCTGCCCCTGGGCCGCAGTGCCGAGGACATCGCCAGGCTCGCGCCGGGCACGGTGGAGAACAGCGGCGGATTCACCAGCACCACAGGACGCTCGCTGGTGAGCTTCGGTGGTTCCTCGCCAACCGAGCACGCCTACTACGTCAACGGTTTC
>JBIIHJ010000431.1:0-2995 GCA_044235875.1 Pseudoxanthomonas sp. | reverse complement strand
GGCCGGCATCGGCATGCTCGCCGGGCTGGCGATGTTCCTGTGGGGCCAGAAGTACCTGCATGGCCACGCCGAGCCGTCCGACCCCGCGTCGCTGCAGGAACGCGTCGCCGGCCTGCCGCGCGAATGGCTGATCTATCTGCTCGGCATCGCCGGCGTGCTCCCGATCGCCTGGCTGATGTGGGCCACGGCCAACGGCGCATTCTCGCTGGGCGGGCAAGTCACCCTTGCCCAACTGCTGATGCTGGTGGTGCTGGCCGGCGTGCTGCTGTGGTTCGCCTGGTTCCTCCTGACCCAGTGCACGCCCGAGCAGCGCCGCCAGATGCTGGCGCTGATGGCGCTGATTTTCATGGCGCTGGTGTTCTTCACCCTGTACGAGCAGACCTACGGCTCGTGGGTGACCTTCAACGACCGCCTGTTGACCAAGGACATCGTGCCGGCGCTGGTGATCCGTGAGGGCACGCCATTGCCGTGGTCGATCGTGTCGCTGCTGCTGGCGCCGCTGGCCTTCGTGGCGGCGGCCTCGCTGTCGGACCGGCGTCCGGCATCGAAAAGCCCGCGCGTGATCTTCGCGCTGGCCACGCTGGTGATCGTGGTGTTGCTGGTGCGCGACTGTCTGGTGCTGCCGCAGACGGCCGGTTCGCTGACGTATCTGGGCGCATTGTTCCTGGTGCTGCTGGCGCCGTTGTTTGCCGCACTGTGGGGCTGGCTGGACCGGCGCGGACTGGATCCCTCCAAGCCGGTCAAATCGGCGTGGGGCCTGCTACTGGCCGGCGCCTCGTTCGTCCCGCTGGCGCTGGCGGCGCAGCATGTCGGCCACACCGGGCAGATGGCGAGTGTGTGGTGGATCGTGGCGGCGTATTTCGTGCTGGAGCTGGGCGAGATGTGCCTCTCACCGGTGGGCCTGTCGGCGGTTACCCAGCTGGCGGTCGCGCGCGTGGTCAGCCTGATGATGGGCACCTGGTTTCTGGCCACGGCGTTTTCGGAGATGCTGGCGGCGATGTTCGGCAAGCTCGCTGCGATCGAGGTGCCCGAAGGACAGACCATGAACCTGGTCGAGGCTTCGGCCAAGTACGCGCATCTGTTCTGGTTGCTGATGTGGATCGGCCTGGGCTGCGGCATCGTTGCCTTGCTCGCCGCACCGCTGTTGAAGTGGATGATGCGGCCGCATCGCTGATCGCCCGCGCCCAGTGGCCGACAGGAAAGGCCTCATCGAGTGCCTGGCGCGCCGCGGCCACGCCCATCAGTCGTCCTGCGACACCAGCGACCAGGCGATCGATTCGCCCGCACGCATCGGCACGACACTGGAGGCACCCAGCGGATAGCTGTCCGGCACGGTCCACGGCGTGCGCTCCAGCACGATGCGGTCCTGGTTGCGCGGCAGGCGATAGAAGTCAGGACCGTGAAAACTGGCAAAGGCTTCCAGTTGATCCAGTCGACCTGCCTGCTCGAACGCCTCGGCATACAGCTCGATCGCTGCGTGCGCGGTATAGAGGCCAGCGCAGCCGCAGCTGGTTTCCTTGGTCTGGCGCGCATGCGGCGCGCTGTCGGTGCCCAGGAAGAAATGTGCATCGCCACTGGTGGCCGCTTCCAGCAGGGCCGCACGATGGGTCTCGCGCTTGAGGATCGGCGCGCAGTAGTTGTGCGGGCGGATGCCGCCTTCGAACAGCGCGTTGCGATTGAGCAACAGGTGATGGGCGGTGATGGTGGCGGCGACATTGGCCGGCGCGCCGGTGACGAACTCCACCGCGTCCTTGGTGGTGATGTGCTCGAGCACCATGCGCAACCCAGGGAACCTGGCCTGCAGCGGCAGCAGATGGCGCTCGATGAAGACCCGCTCGCGGTCGAAGATGTCCACGCTGGGATCGGTCACTTCGCCGTGCAGCAACAGCGGAAGCTCCAGCTTTTCCATCGCTTCGAGCACGGCGTAGACATGCGACAACGCGCGCACGCCCGACTGCGAATTGGTGGTGGCACCGGCCGGGTAATACTTCACCGCCAACACGCTGTCGCTGGCCTTGGCCAGGGCGATCTCTTCGGGCGAGGTGTCTTCGGTGAGGTACAACGTCATCAGCGGCTGGAAGCTCGAACCAGCCGGCAGCGCGGCAAGGATGCGCTCGCGATACGCATCGGCCTGCGCCACGGTCGCCACCGGCGGCTTGAGGTTGGGCATCACGATGGCGCGGGCAAACTGCCTGGCCGTGTGCGCCACGACCGAAGCCAACGCCTCGCCATCGCGAAGATGCAGGTGCCAATCGTCGGGGCGGATCATTTCGTGGCGCATGGACGTCATATCTGGGAAGCGGCGGAGTCGGAGGCCATTCTAGTGAATAAGCGCATGGCCAACCTGCCTGCCGCGATTTTCTGCAGGTTCGACAACGACCCGTTGCCGTGGTGCCCAGCGATACGGCGCCGCGATTCAACGCGCGTCACGCGCTGCCTTGAATGCGCCAACAGGGAGATGGCTCGACGTGACACAGGACATGGACGCAGCGCTGCTGCCTGAAACGCACGAAGGCCCCTGATCGCTCAGGGGCCCTCATGTCGCACCCACGCTGTTGCGACAGGCGCTGCTCAGAACGGAATGTCGTCATCGGCGAAGTCGTCCATCGGCGCCGGCTGCTGGGCCGGGGCCGGACGGCGCGGGGCCTGCTGCTGGCCACCGCCGTAGTTGCCGCCACCGCCGCTGCGCTCACCACCACCGCCGCCGTACTCCTGGCGCGGTGCGGCTGCACGCTGCGGTCGATCGCCGCCGCCCATCCCGCCACCGCCTTCACCGCGGCCGCCCAGCATCTGCATCTCGTTGGCAACGATGTCGGTGGTGTACTTCTCCACGCCGTCCTGGCCGGTGTACTTGTCGTAGCGCAGTTCTCCTTCGACATAGCACTGCGAACCCTTGCGCAGGTATTCGCCTGCGATCTCGCCGAGCTTGCCGAAGAACACCACGCGATGCCATTCGGTGCGTTCCTGGTTGTTGCCTTCCTTGTCCTTGCGCACG
>JBIIHJ010000430.1:0-3003 GCA_044235875.1 Pseudoxanthomonas sp. | reverse complement strand
CGGCCCACGGCCTTGGCGCCCAGCGCGGCGAGAATCGCATCGGTCCGCACGAACAGCTTCCCGCCGAAGCCGCCACCGATGTAGGGCGAGATCAGGCGTACGTTCTCCTTGGGCACGTTGAGCGTGGTGGCGACATCGCCCACGCTCCAGGCGATCATCTGGTTGGACGTCCAGATGGTGAGCTTGTCGTTCTCCCAACGGGCGATGGATGCATGCGGCTCCATCATGGCGTGGGCGTGATCGGGCGTGGTGTAGGTCGCATCCAGCTGCACCGGCGCAGCCGCAAATGCACCGGCGAAATCGCCGACGGCCGTGTCCGCGTCCGAAGGCCCGGTTTCGGGCATCTTCGCGCCAGCGCGCGCGGCGACCAGGTCGAACGCGCCCGGCTTGCGCGCGTAATCCACCTTCACCAGCTGCGCGGCCGCGCGCGCCTGCTCGAAAGTCTCGGCCACGACCAGCGCGATGGCCTGGTGGTAGTGCTGCACCTCCGGCCCGCCCAGCAGGTGCGCGGTGTTGAACTTGCCTTTACCCAGCTTGCCCGCGTTGGACGCAGTGACGATGTCGATCACGCCTGGTGCGGCCTTGGCGGCGGCCAGGTCCATCGACCGGATCTGGCCCTTGGCGATGGTCGCGCCGACGACGAAGCCGTAGGCCTGGTTAGGCGCCACGTCGTGGCGCTCGTATGCATAGGGCGCCGTGCCGCTGGTCTTGAGCGGACCATCGATGCGGTCATGCGGCTTGCCGATGACCTTGCCCTGGTCGATCGGATTGGTGGTGGCGGGGGTATCGAACTTCATGATCAGCTCCTCGCTTCGGCGATGATCGCGCCCAGCGCGCGTTCGACCAGCGGCACCTTGAAGGCGTTGTGCTCGGTCGGCTTGGCGTTGGCCAACAGGCGGTCCACCACGGCCTTGGCGCCGTTGGGCAACTGCGCATCGGCCGCTGCATCGCGCCACGGTTTGTGCGCCACGCCGCCCAGGGCGACCCGGCCGGTGCCATCGGGCTGCACGATCGCCGCCACCGACACCAGCGCGAACGCGTAGGACGCCCGGTCGCGGACCTTGTGGTAGATCTGCTTGCCGCCCACCGGCTTGGGCAGGGTCACCGCGGTGATCAGCTCGCCACGTTCCAGCGTGGTCTCCAGGTGCGGCGTGCTGCCAGGCGCCCGATGCAACTGCTCAAGCGGGATCGTGCGGGTCTTGCCGTCGGCCTTGAGTGTTTCGACCTTCGCATCCAGCGCGCGCATGGCCACGGCCATGTCGCTGGGGTGGGTCGCGATGCATGCATCGCTGCTGCCGACAACGGCCAACATGCGGCTGAAGCCTTCCAGCGCGCCGCAACCACTGCCCGGCAGGCGTTTGTTGCACGGCTGGCTGGTGTCGTAAAAGTAGGGGCACCGCGTACGCTGCAGCAGGTTGCCGGCGGTGGTGGCCTTGTTGCGCAACTGTCCCGATGCACCGGATACCAGGGCCCGGGACAGCAATGGATAGTCGTTGCGCACGGCCTTGTCGGCCGCCAGGTCGGTATTGCGCACCAGCGCGCCGATCCGCAGGCCGCCATCTTCGGTCTTCTCGATGGCATCAAAGCCAAGGCCGTTGACGTCCACCAGATGGGTGGGCGTTTCGATCTGCAGCTTCATCAGGTCGATCAGGTTGGTGCCACCGGCAATGAAGCGGGCGTTGTGCGCCTTGGCCAGCGCCGCCGCAGCGGCGGCCGGTGAGGCGGCACGTTCGTAGGTGAAGGCTTTCATGCGCGGCCCTCCGAGACTTCGGTGATCGCATCGACGATATTGGAATACGCACCGCAGCGGCAGATGTTGCCGCTCATGCGTTCGCGCAGCTCGGTGGCCGTCACTTCCATCTTCGCGGTGAGATCCTCGCTGACGTGGCTCGGGATGCCCTGCTTGATCTCCTCCAGTACCGCCACCGCCGAACAGATCTGGCCCGGCGTGCAATAGCCGCACTGGTAGCCGTCATGTTTGACGAAGGCTGCCTGCATCGGATGCAACGCGCCGGGCTGGCCCAGGCCTTCGATCGTGGTGATCTTGTCGCCTTCGTGCATCACCGCAAGGCTCAGGCAGGTGTTGATGCGGCGGCCATCGACGATGGCCGTGCAGGCCCCGCACTGGCCGTGGTCGCAACCTTTCTTGGTGCCGGTGAGCTTGAGGTGCTCGCGCAACGCGTCCAGCAGCGTGGTGCGCGTATCCAGCTCCAGCGTCACCGGCTTGCCGTTGACCTCGAAACGCACCTCCTGGGTGGTGATCTGCTCCGAAGCAGGCGTGCCCAGCACGCTGCGGGCCGGGCCGGCGATCAGGCTGCCCGATGCGGCGGTCGCCGCCGAAGCCGTGCCTGCCTTGAGCAGGACACGACGGGTGATTTTAAGATCATTGAGAGGGGTATTCATGCCTGGCCGATGCTCCCAGCTGGGTGAGGATTCGTCGGGCCCATGGCGCGGCGCCGCCCGATTCCGCGGCGGCGTGTCGCCAGTACAAAGGCTGGCTTCCAATCCCAGCGCGCGCACAGGCCCGAATGCGCCACCACAGCTTAGGCCATGGGCATGAAGTTGCCGTGTTCGCCGGATTCCGCCTAACCGGATCGTCACCCACAGTAGGCCACCGGCGGCAGATTTCGCTGCCCTGCCGCCGCAAATCAGCATCAATCCTGAGCTGCAAGGACTCATGCACACAGCAGTGCAGTGCCAGTGTCCCGGTGACGGAACGCCAGGCCGAACCCAAACGCCACACCACGGCCCGCCCCGGGCACCAGAATGAATAGGCCAATCCGAGGGCGCCGGCTACAATGCCAACCTGCGGGCCTATAGCTCAATGGTTAGAGCAGAGGACTCATAATCCTTTGGTTCCAGGTTCGAGTCCTGGTGGGCCCACCAGTAAAACAAGCGGTATTGCCAACTGCGCGCCGCTCCGCAATCACTGGACCGCTCCGCAATTGGTGCCGTGTCGCTCCACTTGAAACCGCCCTGCGCACCCGGCCCACCTCTACTTCT
>JBIIHJ010000429.1:0-3007 GCA_044235875.1 Pseudoxanthomonas sp. | reverse complement strand
ATCGCCTTGATATTGTCCACGTTGTAGCCGATGCCGGTAGTGCCCCACATGTAAGGCACGGCGTACCTGTTGCCCGGGTCCTGCTTCTCGATCCGCTTCATCATCTCCGGGTCGAGGTTGGCCAGGTTGGGGATCTTGGCCTTGTCCAGCGGCAGGAACACGCCGGCCTGGATCTGGCGGCCGAGGAAGTTCAACGTGGGCACCACCACGTCGTAGCCGCTGGAGCCGGCCAGCAGCTTGGCCTCGAGCACTTCGTTGCTGTCGAACACGTCATAGGTGACGGTGACACCCGTGGCCTTCTCGAAGTTGGTGTTGGTGTCCTCGGCGATGTAGTCGGACCAGTTGTAGACGTTGACCGACTTGGAACCGGTCGCCGGTGCCGCGCCCTCGCCCGCGGCAGGCGCCGCGCCCTCTTTGCCGCCACCACCGCAAGCGGCCAGCGTGGCCGTTGTCAGCATCACTCCCAGGATTTTCAACTTCATCGTGTCTCTCCAACGTGGGGCCCCATCCATGCGGGGCATTCGGCAGGCATCCGGACCGCGATCGCTTGCGGTCCACTCGTTTGGTCCCTCCCCAGGAACGTCACACGCCAATGGCCTCGGCCGTGTCTTCCAGTGCGGCCCAGGCTTTCTCGAACAGCTCATCGACCTGCGCGCGGGTGATGACCAGCGGCGGTGACAGCAGCATCGAATCGTAGGTCGCACGGAGGATCAATCCATGTCGCAGCGCATGGTCACGGCAGAGCGCCCCCACTGTACCGCGCTCCTGGAAGGTTGTGCGCTGACCTTTGTGCGGGACCAGTTCGAGCGCGCCCATCAGGCCGGCGATGCGCGCCTGGCCCACCAGCCGGTGTTCGCCCAGCTCGGCCCAGCGCTGGGCCAGGTATGGCGCGATGTGCTGCCTGGCGGTCTCCACCACCTGCTCTTCCTGCAGGATGCGAATGTTCTCCAGCGCCACGGCCGCGCACACCGGATGACCGGAATAGGTGGCGCCGTGGGCCAGTTCGCCGCCCTGATCCTTGAGCACGCCGGCCACGCGATCGTTGAACATCGCCGCGCCCAGCGGGATGTACCCGGAGGTGATGCCCTTGGCGATCGTCATGACGTCGGGCATGACGCCGAAGTAGTCCGAGCCGAACCATTGGCCGGTGCGGCCGAACCCGCAGATCACCTCGTCGGCCACCAGCAGCACGTCGTACTTGCGGCAGATGCGTTCCACTTCAGGCCAGTAGGTGCGCGGCGGGATGTAGACACCGATCGCGCCCATGATCGGCTCGCCGATGAACGCAGCGACGCGCTCGGGGCCCAGCTGCAGGATCTTGTCCTCCAGCCGGCGCGCGGCGACCAGGCCGTATTGGTCTTCGGACAGTTCACCACCGTCGTAGAACCAGAATGGCGGCTCGATGTGGTGGATGTCCGGGATCGGCAGGCCACCCTGCTTGTGCATGCCCTTCATGCCGCCCAGGCTGGCGCCGGCCATCGTGGTGCCGTGGTAGCCGTTGTGGCGACCGATGAAGATGTTCTTGGCAGGTTGGTCCTGCACCGCCCAGAAGTGGCGCACCAGCCGCAGGATGGTGTCGTTGGCTTCCGAGCCTGAATTGACGAAGAAGGCATGGTTGAGATCGCCCGGGGTCAGCTCGGCCAGCTTGGCCGCCAGCCGGATCGTCGGCTCGGTCGTGCACTGGAAGAAGCTGTTGTAGTACGCCAGCTGGGTCATCTGCCTGGAGGCAGCCTCGCCCAGCTCGCGGCGGCCGTAGCCGACATTGACGCACCACAGCCCGGCGAAGGCATCGAGCAACTTGTTGCCGTCGGCATCCCAGACGTAGCAGCCCTCGCCCTTGGTCAGGATGCGCGTGCCCTTCTGCGCCAGCGCGGCGTTGTCGTTGAACGGATGCAGATGGTGGGCGGCATCGAGGTCTTGGAGGATGCGGGTGTAGTGGGTGTCCATCGCTTTCTTTCTCGATTCCTTGAAGGCAGGGGCAAGAGCTTTCGCGCTTGCAGCACGAGCTACTTTTGTCGTGGCAAAAGTAGCCAAAACCGTAGGCACCGACGCAATCCGATGCTGCGCATCGGTCCCCTGTGCTTCTCACAGGCCCAGGCACGGCGCCCAAACTCGCTTCGCTCAGACAAGGGCGCCTCTTCGGCCCGGGCCTGCTGCGATGCTCGGCTTGCTTTAAGGTGCCGCGAAATCAAGAGCGCGGGTCAATAGCAACAGCAACAGCAACAGCACAGTCGCCTGCGCCGATCACACGTTCAACAACAAGAATTCCCGTTCCCACGAGCTGATCACCCGGAAGAAGGTTTCATATTCCTTGCGCTTGACCGAGATGTAGGCGCGCACGAAACGCGGGCCCAGCAGGTCATGCAGCATCGTGGCGCCTTCCAGTTCGTCCAGCGCCTCGCCCAGGGAGCGCGGCAGCTCGAAGCCCTTGTCCTGCGCGCTGGTGGCCAGCGGCTTGGTGGGGCTGAGCTTTTCCTGGATGCCCATCAGGCCGCAGGCCAGCGTGGCAGCCATGGCCAGGTAGGGGTTGGCATCGGAACCGGCAAAGCGGCTCTCCACGCGCGTGTTGTCCAGCGTGTCCTTGGGCACGCGCAGGCCGCAGGTGCGGTTGTCGTAGCCCCACTGCACGTTGATCGGCGCCACCTGCCCGATCGACAGGCGCCGGTAGGAATTCACGTTGGGCGCAAAGAACGCCATCGTCAGCGGCGCGTACTTCTGCAGGCCGCCGATGTAGTGGTGGAAGACCTTGCTTTCCTTGCCCTCCGCCTTGCCGGCGAAGATGTTCCTGCCGGTCTTGCGATCCAGCACGCTCTGGTGGATGTGCATGGCGCTGCCGGGCTCGTTCTCCATCGGCTTGGCCAGGAACGTGGCGTAGATGCCATGGCGCAGCGCGGCCTCGCGCATCGTGCGCTTGAACAGGAACACCTGGTCGGCGCGGCTGAGCGCATCGGAGTGGGTGAAGTTGACCTCCAGCTGCGCGGCGCCGGACTCGTGGATCAGCGTGTCC